>NZ_AP025309.1 GCF_036492635.1 Aureibacter tunicatorum | reverse complement strand
AAGGCCTATGAGCGAAATGTTTTTTACGTTCGCGGATAATAGATGCCATTATTGGTCGCAATGGAAAAATACTCTGGCATTTGGCACTTCTTTATGCGATAATATTATGCTCGAATGTCGCTATGAATATATGTTGAATTCGGATGAATCATTAGTTGCCTTAGACCAGCCTTTGCAAGGTTTTCGCCTGCAATTGGTTCAGCGATTTTGAAATCGCTTTAGGAATATCAGAAATATAGATCTATGGATATGAAAAAGACTACTATCTTTTTGTTAGGAACATCTTTTGGGCTGACTATGTTAGATGGGGCAAAGGCTCAAAAGCAAATAGAAACGCCAAATATCTTGTTGATTTATCTTGATGACTTAGGTTATGGCGATATGAGCGCATATGGGTTCTCATCATTAGAGACTCCAAACATGGATAAAATTGCGAATGAGGGTGTTCGTTTTGTTAATGGATACGCTACTTCAGCGACAAGCACACCTAGCCGATATGGTTTGTTGACAGGGATTTATCCTTGGAGACAAAGCGGTGTTAAGATCTTAAGAGGAAATGATTCCATGTTGATTGACAAGGAGCAAATGACATTGGCTCGAATGCTTAAGCAACAAGGTTATCGTACCGGAATTGTAGGCAAGTGGCATCTTGGATTAGGAGATGACAATAGCGACCTTGATTGGAATGCGAAACTTACAGCAAGCCCGAATGATCTGGGTTTTGATTACTCATATATCATGGCTGCTACGCAAGACAGAGTGCCTACCATATATATTCGAAATGGGGAGGTTGTCAATCTTAATTCAGAAAATCCGATTTATGTGGATTATGAGAAAAAAATAGATGGTTGCGTCAATGTAGAAGATCATCCTGAAAAAATGATCATGCATTGGTCTCATGGTCATAATAATAGCATTGTGAACGGAATTCCAAGAATAGGATATATGAAAGGAGGAGATGAGGCTATTTGGGATGATTATGATCTGGCTGATAATTTTCTCAAAGAGGCAGAAAACTTTATTTTGAATAATGATAATCAAGATACTCCTTTTTTTCTTTTTTATGCAATGCACCAGCCTCATGTGCCTCGTACTCCGCACCCGCGTTTTGAAGGTTTATCGGGGATGGGGCCCCGAGGAGATGCTATTTTGGAAGCGGATTGGTGCATTGGAGATATTTTGAAGCTTTTGAAGGAAGAAGGAGTTTTGGAAAATACCCTGATTATTTTCTCAAGCGATAATGGTCCTGTGCTGGATGATGGGTATCATGATAATGCTGTGGAAATGTTAGGAGATCATAAACCCTTTGGAGACCTCAGAGGAGGAAAATATAGTCTTTATGAGGCAGGAACAAGAGTGCCTTTGTTAACATATTGGAAGGGGATTACAGGACCAAAGGTGTCAGAAGCGCTTGTTTCCCAAGTTGATATTTTTGCTTCGTTGGCTTGTTTGACAGGCAGTAGCGAGAAAGCTATAGACAGCCAGAATATGCTGGATGTCTTTTTAGGAAGAAGCGATAATGGTAGAAAAAATTTGATGATTGAGTCTCAGTTCAATAAAGCTTATCGTAGCGAAGGTTGGGTATTGATCCCTCCTCATAAAGGACGAAATTTCTTGAAGAAGAAAGGTATAGAGACCGGTATTTCAAATGAATATCAACTTTACAATATCATTAAAGATCCTGGTCAAAAGCTGAACTTGGCAAAGTCTAAAACGAAGGTGCTTAAGAAAATGATAAACGAATATGAAAGTTTAAAATAAATATATTTGGTTTGTAGTAGTTTACTTAAGGTGGGTATAGTTTTTATCCCACCTTATTTTTTCATTGTTATTTGTTTTTTCCATACTCGGAAGGAGAGCAACCATAGTACTTTTTAAAAATTCTACGGAAAGAAGTTGCCGACTCAAAACCTATTTGATATGCGATTTCTGATATGTTCAGTTCTTTTTGAAGGATCAGCTCACAACTTGTCTTAAGCCTGATATTTCTAATGAATTCGGACACGGAAATCCCTGTTAATTCTTTAACTTTTCGATAAAGGTTCGAACGAGACATGCCCATCTCCGATGACAGAGACTCAACGCTCAACTCGGGATTGTTTAGATTGCTTTTGACATATTCAATCATGTCATTGATGAGTTTTTGATCTTTACCGGAGGTGTTCTCATCAATTAAAGGATTTGTATTTGAGTCACTGACACGTTCTTTTAAGATGATTCTGTTTTGTAGTATGGATCGAATTTTAGCAAGTAAAATTTTAAAGTTGAATGGTTTGGCAATATAATCGTCAGCTCCATAATTAAGTCCTTTGAGCAGGTCTACTTCTCCAGTTTTGGCGGTGAGTATAATAAATGGAATGTGGCAGGTGATCAATTGCTTTTTCATATATTCACATAGCTCCAAACCATCCATTTTAGGCATCATGAGATCTGATATGATCATGTCTGGAATATGTTTTTTGGTGACTTCAATAGCCTCTATTCCATTGCGCGCTTCCAGTACTTGGTACCCAGCTTCCACCAATATATCTTTTATGAAAAACCTCAAGTCGTCATTGTCTTCGACAACGAGAATCAGTTGAGAGACTTTGTTGTCAATCGCAGTGAGTTGTATAGGCTCGTCGCTTTCCTTGAGTAGATTGATGCCTTCGTGGTAGTATTGATAATCACTTGATTTATGGCTTTTGAAAATAACATCTTCTCTTTCGTAGCTTTTCTTAAGCAAGGGAAAGCAGATAGTGAATACACTTCCTTTGGGTGAATTGTCAGTGATGGTAATTGATCCATGGTGAGCGTTGATATATTCTTTGACTAATGATAGTCCTATGCCGCTTCCCATGTGATTGGTGTTCCCTTCTGTTTTGTAAAAGCGTTCAAAAATTTTCGTTTTTTCCTCGTCTTTCACCCCGCAACCAGTGTCTAGTATTTTGAGAGATAGTATGCCGTTTTTTATGCTGTATTTGATAATTATGCTTCCTCCATGAGGAGTAAATTTGAATGCGTTGGAGAGGAGATTGAAAATAACTTTTTCTATTTTCTTTACATCAAAATAGCCCATGTCTTCGTTAGACTCTGGTATTGAAAGAGAAATGCTCTTTTCTGTAACCAATGGCTCAAAGCATTCCGAAATATTTTTAATGAGTTGATTGATGTTGTACTTAGTGACTTTCAGTTTTAATGCGCCGATATCTTTCTTTCGAATATCCATCAGCTGATTGATAAGCATGAGCAATGTATAACAATTTTTGCGCATGATCTTTAAGGACTGCATTACGCTTTTGGGAAGATTTGAATCGTTTATTATTCTATCCAAAGGACTAATGATAAGCATGAGAGGCGTTTTGAATTCATGGGATATATTGGTGTAATGGCGTAGTTTTTCCATATCCGCTTCATGAATTTTTTGAGACATTACAATAATGTCTTCTTTTTGCATCAAAATCTCTTCCTGTTGCTTTTTGATATGAACAAGCTTTTTCTCCACTTCTTCTTCAAGTCTTTTATTTCTTCTGTGCAGTGATCTGACACGAAGAAAGTAAAGCAAATATATCAAAATGAGTATTGCGAACAGTATGATTAGATAGAATGCTTGTGTTTTCCAGAAAGGAGGAGTGATGGTTATATTGAATTCCTTGGCAGTGTCATTCCAAATGTTGTTTTCATTGGAGCTTTTAAGCAAGAATTTATATTCACCGGGTTTTAAACCATGAAAGGCTGCCGATCTATTGGAAGCATCCACTTTAATCCATTCTTTTTGAATAGGCTCAAGCTTGAACATGAATTGGTTGTTGATAGGGTTATTTGTCGTAGGAGAACTAAAATCTATGGTAAGGAAGTTTTCTGTATAGTCAATGACAAGCGTGTCCATGTAAGAGACCACTTTGTCATTGAATCTGGAGTATTTATTATTGAATATGCTAAATGAGGTAATCAATGGATCGAGCACGGTATAATTTTCACTAATAGACTCAGGATTTACCTCCGCCAGTCCTTCATCGCTACCGAAGTATAATTTGCCGGAATGTTTGTCTAAATATGCCGCTTGTTCCGAAAAACTGTATTCGGGAAGATATTGTTGAAAATATAGCTTGATGCCATTTGTTAATAGATTTAAAAAGCCTGATTTCAGCATAAAAAGGCCATTGTTAGTACCTAGCCATAGATTGCTGTTTAGATCTTCGGCTACAGATAGAATACTTTTTTTGGGCAACCCGTTCTTATAATTGATTGACGCGATTTTTTGGTCTTCCTTGATTATATCTATGCCTAGGTCTGTGGCAATATAGATGCACTCTTTCCCATCGTAAATGTCGAATATATTATTAGATGACAGATATTGGTTGTTCTCTGTAAAATGCAGTATCGTTTTTCGTTCGGGGGAAATTTTGTTGAGACCGCTTTCTTTAGTCGCTACCCATATATTTCCGTATTTATCTTCAATTATTTTATTGATGTCATCGCCAGTGATTTTATGATTTTTATCTGATTGATTATTATATGCTGTTACGTTGTTTGTATTTTGATTAATTCGAAACATTCCCCTTTGGGTTCCAACCCAAAATTCCCCCTGATAGTCTTTCAAAAACGAAGTTATAGGTCCGGGAATGTTATAAGGCATTCGTTTCTTACGGCTTTTAATGATGTTCAGCAACTCATAATCGCTGGACATTTGAATAATGGAACTGTAAGTTCCAAGCCAGAAATTATCGCCTTCTGGGTGAATGAAAGTGATCGCGTTGTCTTCCAATGCTATATTGTGCTTATTTTCCAATGTGCGATTCAAATGATGTATCACATTTTTATCTTTCCATTCGGTTATTCCATCACGTCTTGTTCCTAATAGCAAGTTGCCTTTGGAGTTTTTGGAAATGACTTTGACATCATTGCTCTCCGGGCATTTGTCAGATAATCGATGAAACTGAATAATATTGCTTTCTTGCGTGTTTAACTTGAAAAGTCCCTCATTGAATGAGCATGCCCAAAGCGTGCCTGAATTATCCACAAATACTTTTTTGATCTTTGTGCGTGCGTCAGGCATATCCTTCCAAATAGGAATTTTCGAGAGAGAGATTTGATTCAAATTAGTAATTTTCGCATTATATAGCCCTATATCAGTGCCTATCCATATATTATCTTTACTATCGCTTGTCATGGAATGAATTGAACTGGCGGTCAAATTCATTTTTGCCTTTAAGAACTGTACCCCGTGTATGGTTTCGATAATACGATAAAGCGTGTTTTGATTTGACAACCAAACACCATTTTCTTTAAGATCAAATAGAAGAACTCTTCCTGACAAGTTGCGTAATATCTTCAAGGACTTTTCATGAGGGTCGTTGCTGATTTGTATGAGTTTATTGCCGGCTGTGACTAATATTTTCCCATTTTTGCAGGTATAAAACGATCGAATGCCATTGGCTTGATCGGGCAGGCTGAAAAAATTGTCGTTTTGAAGATTGGACCTATTGTAACGATATACTTCACCATCACTGTATCCTAGCCAAAGATTATTGTCGTTTAAGAAAAGCGATGATATGCTTCCTTTGCTATTCAAGACATTCTTTTGGTAGTTTAAGTCTCTTAAGCTTAAATATTGAAGTCCGTTTTTTGTTCCCAGCCATAAAGTATCATGATGGTATTGCATTTGGTAGATGTCCGTTTTTATTTTGGACTGTGTATTTTGAGGTTTTATTTGCAGAAAAGAATAGCCGTCAAATCTTGATAATCCGTTTTCAGTAGATATCCATAAGAATCCATGATCATCTTGAATGATATCATAGATATGGTTGCTGGGAAGTCCTTCTCGGATAGTGTATCGATCAAATATATATTGATAATTTTTACTTTGTGTTGAAAAGGAAAAAAACAGGATCAATATGCTGAGTAGAGCTTTTTTCATAAAAGTTAAAAAATGTGAAAAATGTAGTAAAGCAATTATTAATTAAATTCAAAAAATATAATAGTATACCTTAAAGATAAAATAATACATCAAATTTACATAAAAATTGAAGCGCTATCGTGTTCTAAATTTGAAACTATATTTCAGTAAATAACTATCCTATTGTTGTAATTGTAGTGTTCAAATTGTTATTTTTCATTGTAATCACCTGATTGTGAGTGGTTTGTTGTGAGTGTTGAATCTTTAGTTTTTCAACAAATAGTTCCTTTGTTGCAACATTTGGACATGCCTTTTTTTTTGAAAGGAAGCAACTTTGAGATATCAGAAACGCCAAATATTGTTAGGCGATTTGTTCATCTGATGAAATTATTTTTTTGCTTTAATTTTTTTAGATATGGAAAACTCATTTGTACTTGTCCATCAAAAGCACTTGGAAAACAGTGAACTGAACTTTCAGAATTTGTACGAAGCATACGCTCCTAGTTTATTAAACTATGTGCAAAGAAAAATATGCAGACCCGAATTTGCCAAAGATGTGGTTCAAGTTATTTTCATGGACCTTTGGAGTCGACGAGATAAAATTCCATATCAACATATCAAGCCATATCTTATGCGTGCCGCGCATAATAAATGCACTGATCTGATCAGAAAAAATGCGGTGGAAAAAAAGCATGAAGCTAGCATTGCTTATGAAACTCTGCTTAATGAAAGCAGTTACGAACAGGATAATGAGGAGCTTATACTTTGGGCGGAAAAAGCAGTGGATGATTTGCCTCAAAGAAGCCGAGAGATATTCTGCATGAGCAAGTACCAAGGCTTGAAGTATCGAGAAATTGCCGAAGAGTTAGGAGTGTCTCAAAAAACGGTGGAAACACATATGAGACGAGCAATGATTAAATTAAGAGAAAGCTTTGAAAACTTCCAAACATGCGCTTGATGATGAATAAAGGTTTACAATTAAAGACGAATAGTGTTGGTAATTTGCTCTTGACAGGGCTGATGGCAAGCAGTTGTATTTCCTCTTCAAGTGATCAAAAGCATGCGGAAGTAAAACAGAAGCCAAATGTTGTCGTGTTTTATGTGGATGATCTGGGTTGGTCGGATTTGCCTTCTTCAGGCAATGATTATCATGAAAGTCCAGTGATTGACTCGCTTAGAGGGCAGTCTGTGGATTTTATTAACGCTTATTCCAATTGCACGGTAAGTTCGCCTTCGAGAGCGTCATTATTAACAGGGAAGTATCCATCCACAACTAATATTACGGATTGGATACCTGGCCATAAGTTTAAATATGCTAAAATGGATATTCCGGATTGGCAACAGTTTTTGCCTTTGGAAGAGACAACCATGGCGGATAAGCTAAGGAGTTGCGGTTATGTGACGGCTTCTTATGGCAAATGGCACTTGGGGGAAGAAGAAGATTATTATCCTGAACATCAGGGTTTTGATATTAATTTTGGAGGCAATTCAAAGGGACACCCTAAAAGTTACTTTTCTCCCTATCACAATCCTCAAATTCCAGACGGTCCTGAAGGAGAGTATTTGACCGATAGATTGGCAAGAGAAGCTTCAAGCTTTATTGAAAGTCATCAGGACACATCATTTTTTCTTTACATGCCTTTTTATCAAGTGCATACTCCGCTTAAGGCAAAAAAAGAGCTGGAGGAATATTTCGAAAATAAAAAGTCAGAATCCTCACGATGGCAAAATGCTACTTATGCCGCTATGGTCAAAAGCACTGACGAAGCGATAGGCCACGTGATGAAGATGCTTGATAGCTTGAATTTAACGGAAAATACTTTGGTGTTTTTCGCTAGCGACAATGGAGGCCTTACGCATACCATTAAGGGAGATACGATTACTTCGAATTATCCTCTGAGAGAAGGAAAAGGAAGCATGTATGAAGGTGGCGTTAAAGTTCCAATGTTTATGTATTGGAAAGGCCATTTTTCTCAAGCGAGAAAAGTAAGCGAGCCTGTGATGGGAATGGATATTTTTCCAACGGTGTTGGAGGCTATTGGCGAAGCCAATGATCTTGAAATGGATGGCCTTAGTTTATTGCCATTGGCTGAAGGAAAGGATATTGATAGAGATGCGATTTATTTTCATTATCCGCACTATCACCCGGGAGGAGCAGTCCCTTATTCGTCAATGAGACAAGGAGATTTTAAATTGATTCATATTATCGAAGAAAATCGATATGAATTATACAACCTGAATAAAGATATAGGGGAATCTACAAATTTGGCAGAAAGTCATCAAGGAACAGTTGAAGAGATGATCCGTAAATTGGAGGGCTGGAAGGAATCAACTCAAGCTCAGATGCCTCAAATCAATAGTGAGTTTGCTCCTGAGAAATCTAAGCATCCTTATTATCGAAGTAGGATTAATATGTAATTATGAGTTTAATTTTTTCAGAAAAGTTATTTTTTAATCATTAAGCATATGGAGAGAAGAAATTTTTTGCAAAATCTAGGAATATTGGGCTTGGGTGCCTCAGCGATGTCCTGCAATGTATCTGGCGATAATAAAGATTCCGATGAGGAAGTTAAAAATAAAAGAAAGAAAAATAGAAAAGATCAACCCAATATACTCTTTGTGTTTGCTGATCAATTTAGAAAGCAATCACTGGGCTTTATGAATGAAGATCCTGTGAGAACACCGCATTTTGATCGTTTCGCAAAAGAATCCGTGGTGTTCAAAAATGCAGTTAGCTCTTGTCCATTGTCAACTCCTTATCGAGCGTCATTGATGTCTGGTAAGTTCCCAATGGCCACAGGCCTTACAACTAATTGCCAACCAGGGCTTTCTATAGAGCTAGATGAAAATGAAATTTGCTTGGGAGATGTATGGAAAGAAAATGGCTATCAAACAGCATATATTGGCAAGTGGCACCTTGACTGTCCCGAGTTAAATAAAAATATTAAACCTGAAAGTGGAGCAAAGCATTGGGATGCGAATATTCCCGAAGGAAAACGAAGACATGGGTTTGACTTTTGGTACGCTTACAATACCCATGATGTACATTTTGATCCGCATTATTGGACAGGAGACTCCCAAAAAATGATAAGACCAAAGCAATGGTCTGTGGATCATGAAACAGATATTGCTTTGGATTATCTTCAAAAAAGAGATAAAGATAAACCGTTTTCTATGATTCTGTCATGGAACCCTCCTCATCCTCCGTATATAGCGCCTGAGGAATTGAAAAATCATTATAATCTGGAGGATATTGATGTTAGACCTAATGCCAAGGGTACAGGAAAAAACAATATTCTAGGCAAGGAGGCTCGACAGAGCTATTTTGCTGCCGTTGAGTCTTGTGACAACAATTTTGGGCGTATCGTGGATTATCTGGAAAAAGAAGGGATTGCTGATAATACCATATTGGTATTCACTTCAGATCATGGAGAAATGCTGGGATCACATGACCGTATGCAAAAATGCGTTTGGTATGAAGAAGCTTCAGCAGTGCCTATGATGATCCGTTGGCCTAAGGCGCTTAAGCCTCATGAATTCGAGCCACTATTTCAGACTTATGATATTATGCCAAGTTTGCTTGGTTTAATGGATCTTGAAATACCAGAGAGTTGTGATGGGGAAGATTTGTCGCCATTGATGAGACAAGAATCGGGAGTCAAGGATGAACGAAATAGTGTTCTTCTGCATGAGTTTGTATGCAGGCCTTGGCCATTGGCGACAGTTGGACAAGATATGTCTCCTTGGGTAGCGGATACGCTTAAATTGGCGAAAGAGGGGATTGATTGGAGGAACCTTGGCTATAGAGGCTTGAGAACCAAAACCCATACTTTTGTGGCGGTTCGCTCTGCTGACGGACGAGATCTTGAGTTTAGACTATATGATAACATTAATGATAAATACCAATTAAATCCTGTGATTAAGAAGAACCCCGAAAGCAATCCTTTGATGAGAAAATTGCTTCCGGAACTCAAGGATTGGTTAAAGAAATCGTATGACCCCTTTTCACTTATTTCTCATTAAACTACCTCAAAATGGCCTGATCATATTATATGATCAGGTTCATTTATCTATGATTATTAATCTTTATTTTTTATGAAAAGATTTAACATATTAACACTTTTGCTCTGTTGTTGCTTTCATTTGTCTTTGATTGCGCAACAGGTCAATATTAGTCATCAACTGGTTAGCAGTGATGATGATTGGGCTCAGGCTATGTTGAAAACACAACAAGCTTTTCAAAGATATCAGGCTCAAGTTAGCTTTGAGATGAATTATTCGCCTGTTATGGGTATCAATGATGATCCCTATGATATAAATGTGGATTTGAGCGAATGCGACAACTTGGTCTTGCAGGCTGACGAAAGCACTGACAATAACGTTCATGACGGAGCGATTTTCGCCAATGCCTTTTTGATAGACAAGTCAGGCAATAAGCACTTTTTAGATAAAATGAGTTTTATCCGTCAAGTGGATGCCAAAGGAAAGTTGGATGTTATTAGTCCTGAGGATGATGAAATTATTTATATTGGAAATAATGAGTTGGAACGTGGAGTTGGAGTGTATGCCCCTGGGGAGATGATCTTGGATTTGGGTAAAAAATTCAAGTCTTTTCATGCGAAAGTAGGGACGCATCGTAAACGGTCGGGAGTTAGAGCTACAGTTCAGCTCCATGTTAAAAACTATTCATCAAGTGTTATTTTCGAATCATTGTCGGAGATGCATAGTGAGCAAATGAGTACTTTCTTAAAATACTCGGGAAGAGATGCTGAAAAGTGGCTATGGGCAGAACCACAAGTATTTGAGAAAAATATGGTGCGTAATGTTGTCGATAAACTGGAGCAAAAAGAGTATTTTCTAAAGAGATTATCGAAGAATGAAAATGATACAAAGGCTTTGCTAAATCTATTCTTGGAAGTTGTTCGTGTTTACGAATTTCAGGAAGAGCATCTCAAGTTTTTTAAACTTAGCGCGGTCCAAGAGTCTGTGGAGTATTTGAAAAAAAATAATAAAGACACTTATAGATTTGATCAGGTCGAAGAGCAGTATAATGAGTTGATGGCATCTTATGATAAAGCCAAGGCAAAAGTCTATCAGAATAATCAGGAAGCTCGCAAAGAGATCATTCGCTTGAAAAAGTTGAAGCGAGAGATCTTGCTAGAGAATCCATTCTTAAAAGATGACTTTATCGCTGTCAGGCATAGATTGAAAAATGCTCGTACCGCTCAGTCTCGAAACCTTGGGACCCCTCCAAGCAATTTTTCATCCCATGGAAGCATAAAGAATATTTCTACCGCTTATGATACTGAAATTATCAAGCTGAGCGATATTACCACTGGAAAAACGCAGATCAGCAGTGTTTACAAGCCTAAAAAAGGAGAATTAGTCAATGATCTGGAGTTGCATTATGACGCGGATAAACTGATGTTCTCCAAACCCGGTAATAATGGCAGGTGGCATTTGCATGAGATGAATCTGAAGGATGGCAAAGTAAATCAGCTTACGCCTGATACGGAGCCTGATTTGGATTATCATGAAGGACTGTATCTGCCAAATGGAAAGATTATATGCGCTTCCAATATAGGAATGCAAGCGGTTCCTTGCGTGAATGGAAAAGATCCAGTAGCCAATTTGTGCTTGTTTGATCCTGAAAGCAAGGATTTCAAACAATTGAATTATGGCCAGGATAATGAGTGGGACCCAGTTATGTTGCACAATGGCCGTGTCATGTATTTGCGTTGGGAATATACTGATGAAACCCATTATTTCACGCGTATATTGATGCATATGAATCCTGATGGAACGGGTAAAAAAGAGTACTATGGCAGTGGTTCATACTGGCCGAATAGTCTTTTTTACGCGAAGCCCTTGCCAAATCACCCGACTAAGTTTGTTGGCATCGTTACTGGCCATCATGGCATTGCAAGAGCAGGTAGATTGGTAGTATTTGATCCTCAACAAGGCAGGTTTGAAGCCGACGGTGTCGTGCAGGAGATTCCTTACAAAGGACGAGAGGTTGTGCCGGAGATTAAAGATCACTTGGTTAAGGGGGTATGGCCACTTTTTACAACGCCTTATCCTGTAGATGATAATTACTTTGTAGTTACAGCAAAGATGAATCCTGATGCTCTTTGGGGAGTTTACTTGGTTGATATGTTTGATAATGTTACACTGATTCATGAGTTTGAAGATTCTGGAATCAGAGAGATTTTGCCTTTGAAGAAGAAAAAGAAACCGATCGACATTCCTGATAAGACTATAAAAGGAGAAAAAGAAGCTACGATATATATTCAAGACCTTTATGAAGGCAAAGGAACTCAAGGAGTGCCAAAAGGAAAAATCAAGTCTTTGAGAGTTTTTGCTTACAAATTTGGATTCAATCAAATGTTGAGCAATCATGATATTCATGGCATCGAAAGCGCTTGGGATGTGAAACGCGTGTTGGGAACAGTGCCAGTGGAAGAAGATGGTTCGGTGATGTTCAAGGTGCCAGCGAATACGCCTATTTCCTTACAACCTTTGGATGAAAAAGGACGCGCAATACAATTGATGAGGTCTTGGTTGACTGCAATGCCGGGAGAAGTCTTGTCTTGTGTGGGTTGTCATGAAGATCAAAATCAGGTAGTGAAACCAAAGTATACATTGGCATCACGCAAAAAGCCCGTTGAGATAATGCCTATGTCGGGAGGAGGCGCCAGACCATTTTCATTTGATCTGGAAGTACAACCTGTTCTGGATCGCAATTGCATTTCTTGCCATAATGGTAATAATAATGAGATTCCTGATTTTGCCAGTGACAAGAAAGCTACGGATTACAATAATTTCAGAGAGAGTTATTTAAATCTTCATCCTTATATCAGCAGACCAGGGCCTGAATCCGATGTGCATATTTTGACTCCAATGGAATTTCATGCCAGTACATCCGAGCTTGTGCAACTATTGGAAAGTGGCCATCACGGCGTTGAATTGGAAGACCATGAATGGGAGAAATTGAATACATGGATAGACCTCAATGTGCCTTATCATGGAAAATGGCGCGATGTGACAGAATATAGAGGATTCAATCAGGAAGAGCGAAGAAAGGTATTGGCTGAGAAGTATAACAACTTGTATGACAACAGTGATGAAGAGTTGCTTCAAAGAGAAAAGTATTTGAAGGAAACCCCTTTAAATAAACCTGAATGGATAGTTGAAAAGGAACAAGAGGCAATTGTGAAGAAAAAGAAGCTCAAAAACTGGCCATTTGATACTAAAAAAGCTAGTTCAATGCAACTTAAGAATTTAGCGTCAACCGCTCGGAAGGTTGTGAAGCTTAATGATAGCATTTCGATGACCTTTGTTAGAATACCTGCGGGACAATATCTAAGAGATGGCAAAGCTGTGAAGATAGCGCAATCGTTCTGGATGTCAACGACAGAATTAACAAATGCGCAATACAGGACGCTTCACCCTGAATATGTTTCGCGAATGATCGATCAACATTGGAAAGATCATACAGGATTAGGATATGAAGCGAACAAAGATGAACAGCCTGTTATTCGATTAAGTTGGGAGGAAGCGATGCAATTTGCGAATGATTTGACAGATAACTTTGAGTATTTGTTTGATCTTCCGACAGAGGATGAATGGGAATGGGCATGTTTGTCCGGGAGCGACACGGGTTGGTCTTATGGTGAAGAGAATAGCTTTGCAAAATATGCTAATCTAGCGGATGAGACCCTTAGGGAAATGACTGTAGCAGGAGTAAATCCTAAGCCAATGCCTGAGTATCATCCTAAGTTCAAATACAATAACTTCTTGCCAAGGGCATGGGGAGTTGACGATGGCTCTTTGATACAGGTTGATGTAGCTCAGTACAAGCCAAATGCTTGGGGACTGTACGATATGCATGGCAATGTGAAAGAATGGACGAAAACGAATCATACTTTATCAGGTGACAAAAAGAGAGTGAAAGGAGGATCATGGAAAGATAGACCTTTAAGGGCCAAAGCATTTTTCAGCATTCCGTTTTCTTCTTGGCAGAAAGTTCCGGATGTGGGTGTTCGTCTGATAATTAGAGAAAAATAACTTTTTTAAATGTGGCAATGGTACTGTCTGCGTAAAACGTATCCTTGGTATTGTTTAATTATTTATAGGGGCTATATAGGGGTTCTGAAGAACCTCTATATTTTTTAATTTTTATGGGTATGAGAAAAATTATATACCTGGCGTTGCTGTTATGCAACACTATTTCAGTGCATTCTCAACACTATGATTGGAATGACGCGAGTATTTTTGGAAGCAACAAGATGCCTGCCCGCATAATATCGCATAGTTTTAAATCAGCTGAGCAGGCTTTGATAAGTGAACCTGAAAAGACAGATAGCCGAATTTCGCTTGATGGAATTTGGGACTTTCAATATTATCCTCATCATTCACTGGCGCCGAATTCATTTTATTTAAAGAAAAATAAATCCATATTTCAAGATCAAATAAATGTGCCAAGCACTCATGAGATGAATGGTTACGGCATACCGATGTATTCCAATAATAGTTATTGTTGGGATGATAAGTCGTTGGAATTTCCTATAGACTCGGTAAATTCTTGCGGGATATATAGAAGAGATTTTAATATGCCTTCGAAGTGGATATCCGACCAAAGGGAGGTGATATTGCATTTTGGCGGCGTCACTTCGGCATTTTATATTTGGGTCAATGGCGAAAAAGTTGGATATAGCCAGGGAAGCAAAACCGTCAGTGAATTTGATATTTCCGACTATGTAGTTGAAGGTTTGAATGATATAGTCGTTCAGGTTTTTCGTTGGAGCGATGGCACGCACATGGAAACCATGGACAAATGGCGAATGAGTGGCATTCACAGATCTGTATATCTTTCTTCTGAGCCACGCTTGAGAATAGATGATATCGCCATTAGGACAACATTGGATAGCTTATATCAAGATGCTGTATTGGAGATAAATCCTAAGCTGAAAATACCTTATGACAGGGATTTGTCTCAGGTGAGAATTATAGCCACGCTTTATAATGAGGATCAAAAGCAAGTAGGCCCAAAAATAGAAAAATCCGCATTGGATATATTTAATCCTAAAAAACCGGAAAAGAGATACAAAAGAGGCAAATATCCGACATTTGGAATTATGGATATGCCTGTGGTAAATCCTCGAAAATGGTCTGCCGAGAATCCGGAACTATATACATTGGTTTTGTCGCTTTATGAAGACAATGAGCACATTGAATCTCGAAAACAAACGGTTGGTTTTAGAAGCGTCGAGATGGGATATGACGGACTTAAAATCAATGGAAAGGAGACAATCATCTATGGAGTAAATCGTCATGAGCATGATCCAGTGACCGGATATGTTGTGAGCAAGGAGTCTATGGAGAAGGATGTGATTCGCATGAAGCAATTTAATATCAATGCTGTGAGGACTGCGCATTACCCCAACGACCATCATTTTATTGAGCTTTGCGACCGGTATGGTATTTATGTCTTGTCGGAAGCGAATATCGAGACGCACGGCGTTCATGGATTGATCACCAATTTGTCAGAATGGAATGCGTCTTTTATGGATCGAGGAATAAGAATGGTTGAAAGAGATAAAAATCATCCTTCTGTGATCGCTTGGTCCTTGGGCAACGAATCAGGCTTCGGCCCCAATCATTTTGCATTGGCAGGTTGGATCAAGACATTTGACCCTACAAGATTCATACATTATGAAGGGCCTAAGGCGGGAATACCTCATGCTTGGAATTTTTATGATATTGTCAGCTGGATGTATCCAAATGTCGATAAAGTGAGAAATTATGCACTTGATTCAAATCAGCCTCAACCGGCTATGATGTGTGAATTTGTCCATTCTATGGGGAATTCGACAGGACATCTTGACGAGTTTTACGACTTGATTCATAAGCATCCTAAGCTTGTGGGAGGTTTTATTTGGGATTGGATGGATCAGAGTCTGGCGAAGGTGAATGACAAGGGAGATACCTTGTGGACCTATGGAGGTGATTTTGGTGATACAGTTTATCCTTCTATGCCTAATTTTTTAATCAACGGCATGATCAATGCCGATGGAAGAGCGCAAGGGGCCCTTTGGGAATGCAAGGCTGTTTTTCAACCTTTTGATTTTATTTACAGCACAATGGACGGTTCATTGAAGGTAGTGAAAAAAAGAGAAGCGGTGGATTTTGAGGATTACGAGTACTTTATGCAACTGTTAGTGGATGGTAAAGTGATGGAAGAGAAAAAATTTCAACGATTTGAAGAACAATCTGAGGCAGAGTATCAAATGTATTTGCCTAAGATGAAGACCTCAAAGTATAAGGATAAAGAATTAATACTGGAGTTTTCAGCAAGGCTTAAGAAAGATAAAGCTTGGGCAGATACTGGGCATATTGTTGCGAAGTCACAACATGTGGTGATTCCTTTGAAAGTCGTTCAAAGCGAAAGCAAAAATAAATCATATCAAAGCTTGAATGAATATGAAGACAGATTGGAAATACAGCAAAAAAATGTCAAGTATATAATTGATAAGCAAAGAGGGCTTGTGCAACAGATTATTTTGCATGGTGATAGTTTGTTGCAGAGTCCTTTAAAACCTAACCTTTGGAGAGTTCCAATTGACAATGATTTGGCATCCAAGCAAGCGGAAGGTTTTGATATTTATAGAAATTTTGCCGAAACGTATCATGTTAAAGAATTTAATTTTAAGGATCACGGCGACAAGATTGAAGTTGTTAGTCTGGGAGTGGCTGATGAGTTGGATATTGATTATGAACTCAGATATACATTTTCAAATAATAAAATGGAAATAGAACAAGGATTCGGTTTCAATGATGATAATATAGCCCAGCCACCTCGAGTGGGTATTGAATTGCAAATGAATCCGATGTTAAACAAGGTCGCTTATTATGGAAGAGGGCCTCATGAAAATTATATCGATAGAAAAAAAGGCGCGTATTTGGGATTATATGAAAGTGAGGTTGATGGGTTGAAATGGGATTATGTGCGTCCGCAGAGCAATGGAAATAGATCCGATGTCAGATGGTTGGATTTGTCGCTTGGCACTCATCGCATAAGAGTTAGCAGTGACACATCTCCGTTTAATTTTTCGCTATGGGACTATGAAGTAGAGCAACTTGTTAAAGCGACTCATATTCATGATATCGTTACTGGGAGAGCGCATAGTCTCAACATTGATTATCAGATGCAAGGAGTTGGCGGCGATAATACTTGGAGTACGAATGCTAGGCCTTATGAATATCACTGTATTGAAATAAAAAATATGAAATACAATATCATATTTGAAATTCAATAAGAATAAAATATTTAGATATTATTTTGACATTAATAAGTGATATATTAACTTTAAGTGAGATTCAAGAAGAAAGGTAAGTTTAAATGTGAAAGGAAATTGTGGCAATATTTAATTAGAGATCATCGCGATTGATTTTTTATACTATTTTATTTTCCTCCGTGAGAAATCAAAGAAGGATGAATAAGGAAACTATAAAAATTAATCTTGATAAACATTATTGAGTTATACAGTTTCCGGTTTTGATGTGTTAGCAAAGGTTGATAAAACCAATTTATTTTTATTAATTAAATTATATTTTATGGGTAAGTATTTAATGTTGCCTCTTATAGCTGTTGCTATTAGCCTTGTTTCCTGCAATGATGACAATGAAGAGTCGTCATTCCAATCTCAAAATGATTTCACACAAGATATTTTAAGTCAAACAGTTCTTGAGGGCAGTTGGCAAGAAAAAGCCAAGCCTGATAATATCATCTCGTTTGATGAGAGCTCTTTCACAATGAGCCTTTCCAGCAATTCGGCATTAGATAACATTGATGAAGAATGCGTAAACATTTCAGTCAAAGGAAATTATCACTTTGATGGTTCCAAGCTTTATTTGAGCGGTTCTTATCAAAAAGATGCATTTAGTGAAGATTGTGTTAAAGGAGATGTTTACAGTTTGCAAGAATTTTCATATGAACTTGTTTCAGACAAGGAATTGAAAATAACAAATTCCAGTTTGTCGCCATCCACAATGACCCTTGTCAAGAATTAAATCTTGATTTAGACATTATCATGATTGGAGGTTTCCGCTGCCATATCTTTGATAGAGATTTAAAGGAGAATGATGTTGAGTCATACATCCAATCGAATGATGTCAAGTTGAAATAGCCAATATCGTTTTAAGTTCAAATATTCTTGTTTGTAGAATACGGGTCAGAACATAATTATTTCGATATCAGAGCAGTCAGTAGGCTATTTTATCGCAAAGCCCTTGGTTGATTACGGAGGGCTTTGTTTTGATTATACAATATCACGCATGGAAAATGTCAATGAGTGCATGCAGGGTAGCATATTCAAAAAGAAAAATGGTTTGAAAAAATTCTCCCTCTTAACTACCTCTGAAGAGAGACAACATGGTATTTTTCTTTTTGAAATTAAATTGCCCTGCTACGGTTATTCACTCAATATCAATAAGAATAGATGATTCAAGTATGCATATGCTTGGATGAAACGCTTTAAGAATATACCACGATTATCTCTGATAAGCACTAATTAAACCGCATGAAAAAACTAAAAATACTTGTGATCAACCCCGGATCTACTTCTACAAAAGTAGCTGTATTTGAAAATAAAGTCCCTGTTATTGAAAAATCAATCAGTCATAGCGATAAAGAATTATCTCAATTCGATGATTTGCTCGGGCAGTATGATTTTAGAAAAGGAATTATTCTCCAATGGTTGAATGAAAATAATGTTGAGATCCGCCAACTTGACTATGTCATTGGAAGAGGAGGACTTATTCAGCCGGTTACTTCTGGAATATACCAAGTCAATGACAAAATGATAGAAGATCTCAAGACCAGCGCAATGAAGCATGCAAGCAGTTTGGGGGCGTTTATTGCTCAAGAAATTGCCCTGCAGATAGGGAAAGAAGCGTATATCGCCGACCCTATTGTAGTTGATGAATTGGATGATATAGCACGAGTGTCAGGACATCCACTGTACGAGAGAAAATCGGTTTTTCATGCGCTTAATCATAAAGCTATCGCTAGAAGACATGCGGATTTGATGGATGCAGAGTGCAGTGAGTTGAGATTGATAGTCGCCCATTTGGGTGGCGGGATATCTGTGGGAGCGCACAGATATGGTAAAGTAGTGGATGTGAATCAAGCATTGGATGGAGAAGGGCCTTTTAGTCCGGAGAGATCAGGGTCATTGCCTGTAGGTGATATCATAAGAAACGCGTTTTCAAATCAATACTCAAAGAGCGAAATGCATTCAAATCTAGTAGGAAATGGAGGAATGAAAGCATACTTGGGCACAAATGATGGAAAGGAAGTGGCTGACAGGATTTTGGAAGGAGACCTTCAAGCTTTGGAAGTGATCAAAGCCATGGCTTATCAAGTTTCAAAGTCAATTGGGGAGATGGCGACAGTGCTCAAGGGAAAAGTTGACGCGATTTTGCTTACCGGAGGTATGGCCAGAGATGAAGTAATCACCAACGAGATTATCGCTAGGACGAATTTTATAGCGCCGGTGCACATATACCCCGGTGAAGACGAGATGCTGGCGCTTGCAGAGAATATTATACTAATGGATCACGGCAAACTCAAAGCGAAAGAATATATGGGTTGAGAGCAGTCCAATCGTTGCTGATAGCATATATTCTTATGAAGGATTCGTAAGCTTGAACGGTTAATTTGTTATTTTAAATATATTTTTTGATACAATAAGGATTGTATTGATGATTTTACTGGGCTTGAATGCGACTTTTAGTTTTGCACAAAATGGAGAAAAGGCTAAAAGGAAATATAAGATTAGAGATAATGAAAAAGTATATTTTAGGCCTGATGAAAGACCAACTTATAAAGATGGAAGGAAAGCTTATTTTTCTGAACTTTCAAGAAGCTTAAATTATCCCATTAAAGCGCGAAGATTCGGGATTGATGGAAGAGTTCTAGTTGAGGTATTACTGGATGAGCATGGCAATATTTATGGAACGGAGATATTGGAAGGTCCAGGTTATGGTCTTAATGAAGAAGCGGAAAGGGTTGTTTTAAAAATCAAAGGATGGCTTCCTGCAAAAGAAAATAATGAGCCGGTAAAATCCAGTATTATAATCCCTGTAATTTTTTATTTAAGAAAATAATCGTAGTCAAGTAGACATTTAATAATTAGCTTCTTGTTTTAGAAGCTGATTATTTTGCCTTGATGAATTAGCTAAGCTTTATTTCGCTTGTTCTCATATTTATCTCATTGCATTTCAATATCATATTGATTACGAAACAGATGACTTCTAATAAATAAATATTTGACAATGAGAAAGTTCTTTTTAACATCCTGCTTACTATTGATCTTTGGTTTTAGTTCATTTGCTCAGATCCTGAATGTGAATCTGATAGACTATAGCGAATTTAAAAACATAGAAATAGATGGAGTGAGTATAGTTGCTATTATAGATACGGGGGGCAATAAACATAAATTACAGGAGGTATTAGAAGGAGATTTTACTTATGAGAGATGGGAGATCGATCCTGCTAAGTTGAAAGTAACATGGAAAGGACATAGAATGGGTTTTACTTCATATTATGATATGACGGATAAAGGCTTTATCCCAGATACTACGGCTTACCATTATTTGGACGGAATAGAACTGTTAGAATCTTGTGTTGTTACATTTAAAGGAAAGACTATAAGGGTCGGAGACCATGAATCTGTATTAGGTGAGAATTTAATAAAAAACAACCATCCTACTTTAGAAATTAGAAGGATATCTTTTGAGTTAATTGGTGAAAAGGGAGTTGTTTTTGGCTTGATTCGACGGGTAAAATTATAAAAATAGACTATGTAAATTATGGAGCCGATTTTTAGGCTGTAAGGATTTAAAGAAATGCCATTAGCGGTAAGTTTTCAACTTGTGTCAAATGCTGATAGATAATATTCAAAGTCCTTGGCATAAGCTGAGGATCTTTTGATGTTTGCTTATGTGGAGAAGACATTTGCAGGCAAAGTGCAGGTTGCGAACCTTTGCTAGGATATTGAAAGAAGCCCGCTCGTTCGCATTTGCAATGCGAATGTTTAGCAGAGTATTTTGTTGGTAAGCGGATAAAGCAAAATGAATTCACGAAATTAGCGTCAGCGGTAAGGGGAAAATTAGGCTCGGACGATTATATCATGAGTGGCATAGCTATGGTTGTGCTGAGATAAAATTTATTATTCTTTATTGTTAGAGTTTAAGCGCTCTGCTTTTTAAACTATTAGTAATTATGATGTCGTTAAAAAAATTTTTGCCCATCCCTTTTATTGTGGCTTTTTTAGCATTTACGATTCAAACCGTTGATCAATTGCTTCACGGACTTGTGCCTCCAGTTGGCAATGTCGGCTTTGGCTGGATCGCTTTTCAATCTTGGGCGATGTATTTCCTAGCAGGATGCAATATTAAAGGAGGAATCAAAACCTTGATTGGATATGTATTTGGGATTGTCGCTTCAATAGCGATTATGGAATTGGGAGGCGCCTTTATGAGCATGTTTGGCTTTTACGCATTTCCATTGGGTGTATTTATTGTCGTAGTGCCTGTTATGTTTATGGAGCGAGTTCCTTGGCTTGATTTGATACCTGCTGTATTTGTCGGGGCGGGTGCATTCTTCGCCTTTATGTCTTATGTCCCTAATGCTACTTATGCGATTGCCATTACTACAGAGCTTGTATACTGTCTGGTAGGTCTTGCTTATGGCGTGATGACCATCTTTTTTAGAACAAAATATGAAGAAAGGTTTGTGAATGCTGACAAGCCTGAGAAAGCTGTTGAAGAATCTCAATTGCCTAAAGCTGTGTAAAATATAGAATGAATGTTTAAATGCTTTTTTAATCCATCTTTGCTTATAAGATGGATTTTTTTATTTTCAATAATTTGATTATCAGGTGTTTGTGTTATTTTGTTAAAGAGTCGAATAGCCTGCGATTTTGATATTATTCTTGTGAAGAGTTTGTTACGAGATCTAATCTAAATATTAAAGTTGCATGCAAAAGTAAGGGTAATTCATAAGCTTCACGATTATAGGTTGAAGAGTCATCCAACTCATGGCTGGCTTTTCGGTTTCGCTGGTTAACATAAGAGTTTACAATTTGTCAATGGATGGAATTATGAGAAAGTTTAATCACGTTGGAATACCAACTAATGAAAAGCAAGAAAATGAGATCGCATTGGATGCAATCAAATGCCATATTACCGATTTTTCCAAGAGTCCCAATCGTATCGAATGGTTGCGATTTGAGGAAGGTTCTACCTTTCCAAAGTTAATTCAAACAACTGCTCATATAGCCTATGAGGTTGAAAATATGGAAAAGGAATTGGCTAATGCGGAAATTATTGTAGAGCCTTTTGACAATGGGGAAGGAACGATGATCGCATTTATTGTAGAAGAAGGTGCGCCTATCGAGTTGATGCAATTCAAAGCATAATCAACTAATAGGAAGAACATTGCGAATGATTAAATATTTCATTCTAATTTTTTGAATCAAGATAAATTGTAAGAGATCATTTAAGATTTATCTATTTGACATTATCGCGATTGATGTTTGATATCATTCTCTTTTGGAAAAAATAGAGTAGGATTAAGAACGGTAAAAGACGATCGGGATAAACATTATTTGTTTGATTAATAAGATTAAAATTATGTCGGAAATAGCTGAAAGAACGATACAAAAATTTATAAATAATCCTGAAAATTTGACGGCTGAACTTTTGGAGGGCTATACGCTTGCCTATAAGGATCAAGTGAAAATGGGTGCTGAGAATATAGTTGTAAGAGTAAATGCTAAAGCCGAAGACAAGGTTGCTGTGATTTCGCTTGGCGGTTCAGGACATGAGCCTGCGATCAGCGGATTTGTTGGAGATGGAATGTTGGACGCGTCGGTTGTCGGAGATATTTTTGCGGCTCCGGGAGCGCCTAGAGTGTTGGAAGCTTTGAGAATGTTCAAACGCGATGCAGGGGTCTTATTGGTTGTGCTTAACCATGCAGGAGACGTTATGGCTGCTAATATGGCTGTTAAATTGGCCGAGCGCGAAGGAATCAAAGTGAAGACTTTGCTGACGCATGATGATATCAGCGCTGGCATAGACGCTGATAAGAAAGATCGAAGAGGATTGGGTGGCTGCGTGGCCGTGTTTAAAGCGGCTGGAGCCGCGGCGGAGCAAGGAAAGTCTTTGGATGAAGTTTATGAAGTTACAGAGAGTCTTAACAAGAATATCGCGACACTCGCTGTGGCTATGAAATCTTGTACTCACCCTCAAAATGGAGCAGTGATTGCGGAGCTTCCTGAAGGAATCATGGAAATTGGGATGGGACAGCACGGCGAAGGCGGTGGCGGAAGATTTGAAATGCTTTCTGCCGATGAGACAGCGACTCGAATGGCTAAGCTCTTGATTAAAAAGCTGAATATTTCTTCGGGAGATAAAGTATTTGCTTATATCAACGGAGTTGGAGCGACGACTTACATGGAATTAATGATTGTCTTTAGAAAGGTTCATCATGTGTTGGAAGAGCTGGGAGCTCAAGTTGTGGAAAGCAAAGTTTCAGAGATATTGACAGTGCAGGAGATGGCTGGTTTTCAGATGATTATGGGCAAAGTCGAAGACGAGCATGTTAAATTATTAAAGGATTGTTCTTCTAATGCTCCATATTGGACAGTGTTAGGAAAAAAATAAAACATCCCCCCATCAGTTAATCCCCTTGGAAGCTATGAAGAGTTTCCGGGGGTATACTTTAACAATGTACAGGCATGGAAAAATTATCAATAGATCAGTTTAAAAAGATGTTGGATAGAGCCTTTGAGAATATCAAAGCTCGCGAAGTGGAGTTTTCAGAATTGGATGCGATATGTGGAGATGGAGATCATGGCACTGCTATTGTCGCGGCATTCAATGCCTTGCATAAAGAGGCTGAAGATGGAAAAGAATTTAAAACCTTGTTGTCGGATATGGCCTTTAGAGCTATGACTGAGGCTTCAGGGTCTACCAGTACGCTCATTGGATCATTTTTCATGGGCATGTCGGATCAGGCAGAGGGTGATGCATTGAGCCCCAAACAAGTGGTTGGCATGTTTGAAGCGGGACTCAAAGGAGTGCAGGAGCAGACATCAGCCAAAGTAGGAGACAAAACGATGATGGATGCTTTAGTGCCGGCGGTGGAAGCGATGAAAATGGCTGACGCTTCTACGATTGAGTCTGTCTTCAAAGCGGCGGCTGAAGCTGCTGAAAATGGAGCAGAGCAAACCGCGAATCTCAAAGCGAATTTTGGACGCGCGAGAAATCTTGGTGAAAGGTCCATAGGACACAAGGATCCCGGAGCCACTTCTTGGGCTTGCATGATTGAATCTTTTAACCAATCACTGTTGGCGCAAGCGTAAAAATTTTTAAAAAATATCACAACACACAACAAACGAGTAAGAAAATGGCAGATGCAGAAGGTATAATTGAATCAAAAGAAAAAGATTTCGGAATTGGCGTTCCTGTCGAAACGGAAGGATTTTATTTAAAAGGCATGAGCCACATGGACTGGGGGATCAAAGACCGTTTGCGTCGTATGTTCAATCCTAAGTCTGGTAGAACGGTAATGCTTGCTTTTGACCATGGTTATATTATGGGACCTACATCAGGTTTGGAGCGACTTGATTTGAATATTGTGCCGTTGATTCCCTATGCGGATTCGTTGATGTGCACCAAAGCGGCTCTTCGAAATGTTGTGCCACCGACTTCTAACAAACCAATTTGCTTAAGGTCTTCCGCGGGAACTACAATCCTGAACGAGCTTAATGATGAAGTAGTGATTGATCCTGAAGAAGCAATTCGTGTAAACGCTTCTACGATGGCGGTGATGGTGTCTGTGGGAGGCCAGTATGAGGCTAAGACTATTGCTAATTTGGTCAAAACTGCTGATGCGGGCTACCGTTACGGCATTCCAACGATGGGAGTGACTGCTGTTGGCAAAGAGCTGGCGCGTGATGCTAGATATTTGTCTATGGCCTCAAGAGTTTGCGCTGAAAATGGGGCGACAATTGTCAAAACATATTATTGCAACGAACACTTTGAAAGAGTGGTGAATTCTTGTCCAGTGCCTATTGTTGTCGCTGGCGGTAAGAAACTAGCGGAATATGATGCGTTGACTTTATGTTATAAAGCTATCTCTGGTGGAGCCGCAGGATTGGATATGGGACGTAATGTGTTCCAGTCGGAGTCTCCTAAAGCGATGATTCAAGCAATAAATGGCGTAGTGCATGACAATCTGAATCCTGATGAAGCTTTCGAGCTTTATAATGATGTGAAAAGTGACTTGGAATTAAAGTAAAAGAGACGAGTATATATAGTTAGAAATTGTGTTCTGTTGGAATGTTATTAAGGATAATTATAGATAAAATATTTAAGTAGCCATGTTGATTACAAATAAATGGTTGTAGAATTTTTTTATTCTTTCTTAGGTATGGGTCTAAATTAGAAGGGTAATAAATTAATATAAAGCTGCTTATTATTTTAGAAAACAGTTCATTAGATAATAAAGAACAATAACTTCTGGCAGAGCGCAATTATTTGACAAGTTGATACGGCGCATATGCTATTTATGAAAATAGTTTCTCTTTCACCGAACGATACACTTATTAGTAGTGAAGATTTTATAAGAGACACTATCAAGATTGATTTTTTAGCAAATAGCCATGCAAAACTCATGGCAGTTAAATTTTGGAAGAGATGAAGCAGTTGAAATTTTTTGAAAATTCAAATGGCATATTAGTTAGTATAATATTGTTTTTAGCTTTGGTTGCATTCTCTGCTTTCGATAATAATAAAGTGTTGCCGTTATCTGTAATACAGATAGCGACCGACTCTTCCAAAGATATAGCCTATTTTGTCAATCAAACGGACAAATCCGTTCGCCAAGTGGATATGAAGGAATGGAAAGACCTAGGCGAATGGCGATTTGAAAACAAGCCTACGGGCATAGTGCTCAGTGAAGAATTTGCTTTTGTGACGAGCAGTTATGACAAAGGGCAAGTTGATATTTTTGATCTGAAAACGAGAGAGAAAATTAATACCATAGTGACAGGCATGGGAGCGACTTCTCCAGTGCTATCACCTGATGGAAAGAAATTGTATGTTTGCAACCAATTTACCAATGATGTTTCGATCATTGACCTCAAAAAGAATAAACAGGAAAGAATCAAAGTGCTCAGAGAGCCGTTTTCATCTGATGTGACTCCAGACGGCAGGTATTTATATGTAGCTAACTTTTTGCCCCATACACGCGCGGATATCGATGTGGTGACAGCTCATGTGAGTATAATTGATTTGAAACAAAAGAAAAAAATTAAAGATATTCCGCTTAGCAATGGCAGTAACGCCTTAAGATCTTTGCAAGTTACGCCTGATGGCAATTATGCGATGATTGTGCATAATCTGGGAAGACATCAAGTGCCCACTTCGCAATTGGAACAAGGGTGGATGAATACGAGTGCGTTAAGCGTCATTGATGTGAATAAACAAGAATTTGTAGCCTCTGTGCTTTTGGATCAACCAGAGTATGGAGCAGCTGGGTCTTGGGGATTGGATATCACAGAGAAGTATATTGCGGTAACGCATTCGGGGACGCATGATGTAAGTATTATTGACTATCCTCAATTCATAGATAAATTAAGAAACACAATAGGCAAAGAGTCTCTTTCTTATGATTTGAGATTCTTGAATGGTATCAGAGAGAGACGCAAGATTGAAGGGAATGGACCAAGGTTTGTTCAGATCTATGGCGACAAACTTCTGATACCTGCATATTTTTCGGACACCTTGAATATATTAAATATTGCAGATCATGATAAAGATGAAATAATCGCGTTGAATCCCCAGTTCACAGAATCTATAGAGCGTAAAGGAGAAAAACTATTCAATGATGCTCAGTTTTGCTTTCAAGGGTGGCAATCTTGCAACGGCTGTCACCCTGGCGAAGCGAGAACCGATGGATTGAATTGGGATTTGCTCAATGACGGCATAGGAAATCCTAAGAATGTAAAAAGCCTTTTGTATGCGCATAAGACTCCTCCATCCATGATCTCAGGCATCAGGGCGGATGCAGAAGTCGCTGTTCGAGCTGGTTTTAGGCATATACAGTTCACAACTGTAAGCGAAGAACAAGCTTCGGCAGTTGACGCTTATCTTATGAGCTTGGAAGCTTTGCCTAGTCCTTATTTGGTAGATGGTGAACTGAGCGAAAACGCGCTTAGAGGTAAGCAGATATTTAATGATGTAGGATGCAGCTGGTGTCATTCAGGAGAATATATGACAGATAATCAAATGCATGTGATTGGAGAAGTTGAGTTTGAGGAAGGATGGAATACTCCGACATTACGTGAAGTTTGGAGAACAGCGCCGTATTACCATGACGGTCGATATGCTACTGTCAAAGAGTTTATCGTAAATGAGCGTCACGGCATGATGAAGTCTGTTTCGGATAAGGAAATAGATATGCTGGTGGAATATGTTTTGAGTTTGTAAAGGGAATGGCCATGTATACGCAGAGTTTGGAAGTCAGGGAAATGAAAAGATATTTTGAGCATAAAACATTCGAGGAAGTGTCGGGAGATCCCGCAAGACTTCTAGAAACGTATATTTCGAATAATATCAACAGACTTAAAGGTTGTCTGGTCAGATTGAATATTCTATTTGACTGGAAAGCATTCGAGAACTACGAAATCGCTATGAATGAGATTAATAAGGTAGTGAACGCTTATTTTGAAGATCATGTTCCTGCGATATCATTGATCCCTCAGTCACCGGCTAAAGGCTCATTAATTCTTGAACTGGAGATTGCCGATAAGCCGGAACTTTTAAGGTTTGGGTGCTTGGAAGGAGTGCATTATGTATATTATTCTGATATTACGGCAAATTACCTTTATGTAGGAGGTGTAAGCGCGGATGATTTGGAAGCTAATGCCGCAATCCAATCTAAACAAGTGTTTTCTACTTTGCAAAATATTTTGGATTGGGAAGGCTTTGAATGGAGCGATGTTATTAGACAATGGAACTATATAGAGCGTATCACTGGCTTGGAAGAAGGAAGGCAAAGGTATCAGGCTTTTAACGATATTAGAGCCAAATATTATGATACGGCAAATTGGGATGATGGGTATCCGGCAGCTACAGGGATTGGAATGGATAAAGGAGGCGTTTTGGTGGACCTGATAGCAGTAAAAAAATTGTTGAATATAGAAAATAAAATGATTTACCCTATTCCAAATCCGCTTCAGGTAGATGCGCATCATTATTCCCAAAATGTTTTGTTGGGACGTTTGGACAAGGAGTTGGAGATCAAAAAAACACCAAAATTCGAACGAGCCAAAGCGTTGTATACTGAATCATCTCATGAGGTGTTTATTTCAGGAACAGCCGCGATTTTGGGCGAAAACACCGTTTCTTCCGACCA
Organism: Aureibacter tunicatorum; assembly: GCF_036492635.1. Lineage (GTDB taxonomy): Bacteria > Bacteroidota > Bacteroidia > Cytophagales > Cyclobacteriaceae > Aureibacter > Aureibacter tunicatorum. Next base: position 76,206 of record NZ_AP025309.1, on the reverse strand, counting down.
AGCGGATGAGCAAACTCTGACAACAGTTAAGAATATTGAAGCTTTGATAAGCATTGAAAATATTAAGAAAAAAGGAGTTCCGGCTTTGTTTACACCCGCATTGCAAAGCATTAGGATATACATTAAAAACAAGGAAGATTATGAATCCATATCCCGTGTGGTGAAGTACAAATATCCTTATCTGTTGCAAACGTATGTGATCGCTGATGTTTGTCGAGAGGAGCTCTTAGTGGAAATAGAGGGGATTGCTAGGTTATTGATGTGATTTTAAACTGGATATAAATATTGGACTATACGTAAAGTATAATTTTTTAACTGATGGAAAGAAGATCTGCGATTAAACAAGCTATGGCTGGAATAGCCGGCTTGGCGTTGGGAGCAACCGCTTGCGCTCCTGAAAATAAAAAAGATGATAAAAATATAAATGCACCTCAAGTTATGAAGTCTCTAAAAAAATATACCAATGATGATTTTTATGTAAATGGAAAGTTGTCAGGCGAAAAAACATTGAAGGCATATATGGATATGCTTGAATTTTATAATTATCCGGTAGATGACTTTTTAAGAAAAAATCTATTTATATCGGATTTTTCACATGGAGACTTTGTTAATGCCGGTATGGCGGGTGTATTTTGGCATAATTCGGATGTGTTCAAATACTTTGCGCATGAGATTTTCTTACTTCCGGGGCAGATGATCATTGAACATAAGCATGTGGAAACATCTTTTGCGGCTAAGATGGAAACTTGGCATGTCAGACATGGTTCAGTGTACTGTTTTGGCGAAGGCGAGGAAACTGCAGGTAATCCTTCCACACCTGAAAGCCAACAAGACTTCATTACGGTCAATAACGCAAAATTGATCAACCGTGGAGAACTGAATACACTTAACAGGCCTGAGGCGCCTCATTTTATGATGGCGGGTGAACATGGGGCGATAGTGTCGGAATATGCAAACTTTCATGACAATGATGGCTTGGTGTTTACGAATACAAATGCTGTATTTAATAATGTTATCTGATTATATTTTATTGTTTAGTTGATAAGGTTGATTACATCCCTGAAGTAATGATTATGGCTTGTTCGTTTTGGTGATACATAGTTTACAATTAAATCTGTTCAGTTACTTGGCAATAATTATTATAAGGGGATTTTTCGACTTTTTATTACAAATCTTTTAGACGTTTACACAGAAAAAATATATGACATGAAGCATTTATTGACATATTTTTTAGTTATGCTTCTCTTTTATTCTTGCTCTTCCAAGTCCACTGAATACTTGATTGCGGGCTCAGGATTTAAGAAAATAGTAAAAATAGATCGCAGTGGCAACATTCTTTGGTCTCATGGATTGGGGCATAAGCAAGAGTGCAATAGCGTCGCTTCGATAGGCGATGGAAAAGTGCTATACGCTTATAAGCAAGGAGCAAAAGTTATTAATTCAAATCATCAGACGCTTTGGGAGTATCAAGCGCCTGAGGGTTCTGAAGTGCAATCGGCAATAATGCTTGCAAATGGCAATTATTTGATCGGGCAATGCGGAAATCCTTCGATGATTTTTGAGTTTGACTCTGAAGGTAAAAAACTGCATGAAGTAAGCTTTGACTCAGGAATCAAAAAGGCTCATGCGCAGTTTAGAAGAGTTGAAAAAACAGCTCATGGTACCTATTTAGTCGGATTGCTTAAATCAAGAAGAGTTTTGGAAATAGATGAGCAAGGAAATATTATCAAGGATTTTAAAGTGGAAGCCAAGCCTTTTTCCGTAGAGCCTTTGAAAAATGGCAATTGGTTGGTGTCTGGCGGTGATTTGCATAATATTTTGGAAATTGATTCTCGTACAGGAGAGCCTGTATTGGAGATTAAAGACGGGGAACTTGATATTCCGCTTCGATTTGTCGCTCAGATCATCGAAAAGAAAAATGGAAATAAATTAATATGTAATTGGGGTGGACATGCAAAAGGTCAATCAAAAGTAGCTCAGTTATTGGAAATAAATCCTCAGCAGGAGATTGTTTGGTCATTTGCTGATAGTGTTGAGGTTGGAAATATTTCAGCAGTAGATATTGTAATGTGAATGCGTAGTTTGACTTCTGGTCCAGAGCTAAAGAGTTATTCTTTAGCTCTTTTTTTTGTTTCTCATCATAAAGTATAAGGGTAATGCTATTCTTGATCGATACTAATGTAGAGGATTTAGAAAATAGATAAGAACTAAAGATACATTTATGAGGACTGTTTTATTGACATTGTTATTTTGGGTGGGAGGCTATTTGTCTCTTTGGGCTCAACTATGGGTAAAGCATGAAGATGGCGAACCTGAAAATCACAGCTTTAATCTGAATCCGGGTGAAGTATTGAATATTGATGATTTGGATGTGGCTGATTGGAAGCAAATAGTATTTACCGCTCATCCTCAAGATCATATATTTAAAAAAAGACAAAAATCCCTGGCCGTTTGGGCTAAGGTGGAAGGTATTGATAGAAGTGAGAAAGTTCACTTGATCCATGCAGGACAACTCCAAGAAATAGAGGCATTCTATCCAAGAAGAAGAGGCGATAATTGGACATATTCATTTGACTTGAACACGCATATGCTCATGTCCAAAGGCAAAGGAGAGTTCAACCCACAGGAAAAAATAACTATTGGCAGCCATATCTTTGAGCAAGCGATGACGGCCTATGCGCCATCCAGTTTTATTTTGGATTCAAGAGGCAAATTTGAAAAAATTAGAATGACTGTTGCTGTTGAAGGCGACAAGCCTTTGCAGTTTAGCTTGTCGAAATATTCAGCTTCGTCCACATTGGAGAGAATAAGAGAAATATCCCCCGAGGCAGCTAGTATTTTGGAAATCCATGCTTATGATGATTGGCATGACATATATTTGTCTTCCAAAGCGTTTGAGAATGTATATCATAAGGTGTTGAAGCAATTAAGCGAGGTTGAAATATACCAATTCAATTCAGTGGAATGGGCCTCACTATCTTATGATAAAAAGTGGGAGGAACTACAAAGCCTGTTGGAGACAGTAATTATTGATCGAAAATTCAAGCGATTGACATTAGCATCCTTGAGAGAAAGCTTGGATGAAATGAAAAGATCATTTCCCAATCAGAATTGGACAGTGTCGGAAAAGCTGTACCAATCTATCGCTTTGGATTACGAAAGAGTGAAAAACGATTTTTACTCTCGAAAAGAGAACGCTAGAGTGAAAGTGTTGAAGATATTAAAAGATAAAAAGACAATTTTGCTTAGCAATCCTTTATTGAATACGGATTTTGTAGCTATCAAATCCCACCTGAAAGATACTTCAAGAATGGTAAGAGCCAATGCACTGGGCACGACTGCCAATAACTACACTGGCCATAATGCCATTGGAGGCGGGCATGGTGGTTTTATGCCTCATTGGTATGATTGTGAAGTTGTCAAATTTGACCAATTAGGCCTTCAAAATACGTATAGTACTTTGTACAAGCCTGATAAGAAGCAAATTATGGCTGACTTGGAGATGAACTGGGATGGCGATAGATTCTTATTCGCTACTTTGGGAGGAGAATTTGATCGTTATCGTGTATTTGAGGGCTATATGGATGGCAAGCCTTTGGTTATGCAGACTCCGGACGATCAATTTGATATAGATTATGCAGATCCCGCATATTTGCCCGATGGAAAAATAGTTGCCACAAGCAATATGCTTTTGCAAGCTGTGCCTTGCGTATCCGGGGTTTCTCCTACCAGCAACTTGGTGCAAGTTGATCCAGTGAGCAAAAAAGTCAGGGCTTTGAACTTTGGACAAGATAGCGATTGGTGCCCGATTACTATGCCCAATGGCCGATTGATGTATTTGCGTTGGGAATACAGCGACATGATGCATTACTTTACCCGTACTTTAATGCATATGAATCCGGATGGAACAGGTAAAAAAGAGCTTTATGGAAGCAATTCCTATTGGCCAAACAGTATATTTGACGCAAGACCCATATCAGAGCATTCGAGCGAATTTGTGGGAATTGTGACAGGACATCATGGCACGCCAAGATCCGGACATTTGGTGATATTCGATCCGGCAAAAGGCCGTCATGAAAATGAGGGAGTCGTTCAGGAAATTCCTTTTAGAGATCGTCATGTGGAGAATAAGATTTTGGATAGGTTGGTTGAAGGTGTTTGGCCGCAGTTTCTTAAACCTTATCCTCTTGATGAAAACTATTTTATAGTTACGTGCAAACCTACGGCAGATGCGCTTTGGGGATTATATCTTGTGGACAGGTTTGATAATATGACCTTGGTTTATGAAGAAGAAGGAGCGGGTTATATTGATATTCAGCCGGTAAGAAAGCAAAAAGTTCCCCCTGTGATTCCTGAAAAAGTCCAGTTGAAAGATAAGGAATCTACAGTGTATATTCAGGATATCTATCAAGGAAAAGGGCTTAAAGGCATTGATAGAGGTGAAGTGAAAGAATTGAGAATATTTGCCTACAAGTATCATTACAATGGAAATGATACGACGCTCAAGACGAATACGGGGGATTATGCCGCGCATGGAATCGAGTCTTCATGGGATGTGAAAAGGCTTCTGGGCAGAGTCCCTGTGGAAGAAGACGGATCCGCGATATTCAAGATTCCCGCTAACACGCCGGTTTCTTTGCAACCGCTTGACGAAGATGGACGAGCGATGCAGCTTATGAGAAGCTGGATTACAGGGATGCCCGGAGAAGTGGTGTCTTGTGTAGGTTGTCATGAAGACCAGAATACTATTCCGCCTCCCAAGCCTTCATTAGCTTCAAAGAAGAAACCTCATAGTATTCAGCCATATGCAGGTGGAGTTCGGCCTTATGGCTTTGAATTGGAAGTCCAGCCGATTTTGGACAAAAAGTGCGTGGCTTGCCACGATGGGAATAATGAATTACTGGATTTTGCATCTAAAGAAAAAGTTGGAAATAGAGAATTCCGCAAGAGCTATTTGAATCTGCACCCATTTGTCAGAAGGCCGGGGCCTGAATCTGAAGTTCATATTCTTAATCCAATGGAATATCACGCTTCGACGAGTGATTTGGTGAAAATGCTGGAAAAAGGCCATCATAACGTAAAGTTGGATACTGAAGAGTGGGAAAGATTAAACACTTGGATAGATCTTAATGTGCCTTTCCATGCCGAATGGCGAAATGTAACGAGTTATCGAGGAAAATATCAAGTGGAAAGACGCTCGGAACTCATGTCGCTTTATGCCAATATTGAAGATTCAAGCATGGAAGAATTAAGAAAGCGTCGTCAAGATGTGGAGTCGCAATATCCGATTATTCCATTTAAGCCTGAGCGAATTGCTCAAAAAGATTACAAAACAAAGCATTGGGGATTTGATGCAGAAGAAGCTATTCAAAAGCAAAAAAGGAATCAAGAAAATAAAAGAATCATTCGCTGGGGAGAAGGGCAAGAAATCGCATTAGTCAAAATACCATCAGGCACTTATTATCGCAATAGTGAAAATGGCCCCGAAAAGGTGAAGATTAAAAAGAGTTTTTGGATGTCTGAAAAAGAAATTACAAATGATCAGTACCGTTCAATATTTCCCGATCATGACAGCCGATATATTACAAAATATTATAAAGATCAAATCAGCCCGGGCGTGCCTGTAAATGAACCAAAACAGCCTGTTGTTAGAGTTAATTGGCATGAAGCTAATAAATTTTGCCAGGAAATCAGCAATAAAACAAATCATAAAGTTGTGTTGCCTAGCGAGCATCAATGGGAATGGGCCGCGCAAGCGGGGGGACCGTCTGATATGTGGTATGGCGATATAAAAGACGAATTTGAAACGAAAGAAAACTTGGCGGACAAGTCCCTTGAGAAGTTTGCTCGTCGAGAGTTCGATTACTATAACTTCTTGCCAAAGATTGCCAGTCAAAATGATGGCCATATGGTATCCGCTCCAGTAGGCAGCTATCAAGCTAATCCTTGGGGACTTTATGATATTCAAGGAAATGTCTCGGAATGGACTAGGGATGCGGATGTAACGGATCCAAGCAAGCGTATTGCTAAAGGAGGCTCATGGAGAGACCGCCCTGGCCAAGCTACAATAAGCGAACAAGAAATCTATAAAGCCTATCAAAAAGTCTATGATGTTGGCTTTAGGGTAATTATTGAAGAATAATATAGTTGTATAAAATAGGTGAATTTTAAAGAGGCTGTCTTATAAATAGGCAGCCTTATTTTAACGCTTCAATTTCTTCTTTTGTCAAATCTGTCGCTTCCATGATTTGATCTATGGACAAGCCTATAGATAATAATTTTTTGGCCGTCTCAATTTTACCTTTTTTTAAACCCTTCTCTATTCCGATTTCTATTCCCTCTTCTCGCCCTTCTTCTCTCGCATAGTCCACCACGTTGTTCAAGTCCCAATAGATTTTTAGTTCTTCTTGGTAGACGGTGTATTCCGAGGCGTCTAGTTTTCCGATCTCTGCCACTTCGAAGATCTTCTGAAAGATACGCTCTCTTAGTTCTTTGGGCCGATCTTCGAGCGCTGACATATTTTTGAGCACAAACAGCCATTTGTCAAAATGCGTCCTTAGGTCTTCCAGATCTTTATTAAACTTGGGCATCTCCAGATAAATGTAGCGCAACTTATCGGAAAAGACTCTATTACGTTGGTCTTTGAGCTGCACATCATGCAGGTAAATGTCTTTATACTCTTCGGAATCTTCCAGCGAAAAATCCAACAACGAAACCGTGTAAACACGTTGTAGATTAAAATTCCATGTTTTGCCACGCTCGGCTTGATCTTGGACGGGAAATGTCGAATAAAATATGCTGCGATCTCGAAAGTGTTCTTGCTTGGCGCGCTGGATCTCGACGATGAAGCGGTCTCCTTTTTCTGTGCGGCAATGCAAGTCAAATATCGCGCGACGACTTTCTTCAAAGCGGGGCAAGTGTTCGTTTTTCAAATATTGCAAGTCCTCAATGGGACTGTCTAGATCCGTGATCAGGTGATTCAAAAAATCTATTAAAAGGTCTTTGTTGATTTCTTCGCCAAAGATCTTCTTGAAGCCAAAGTCTGTGTAAGGGTTTAGAAAACGCTCCCGCATAGTTCTTATCTTTTGATTCCGATAAAGATATGAAACTTAGCATGAATTGGCAAAATCCATTCTGTTCGCTTAAGATGGATTTTGTATTCTTTTCGGTTCTCTTTTCCGCATCACAGATGCTCTATTTTAGTCATTCGCATTGCAAATGCGAATGAGCTGGAAACTTTTAATCGTTCACAATTATCTCAATGCTTCAATTTCTTCTTTTGTCAAATCTGTCGCTTCCTTGATTTGCTCGATTGATAATCCCATTAATAATAATTTTTTCGCTGTTTCTATTTTACCTTCCTTCAAGCCTTCTTCTCGTCCGATTTCTTTTCCCTCTTCTCGTCCTTCTTCTCTCGCATAGTCCACCACGTTGTTCAAGTCCCAATAGATTTTTAGTTCTTCTTGGTAGACAGTGTATTCCGAGGCGTCTAGTTTGCCGATCTCTGCCACTTCGAAGATCTTCTGAAAGATACGTTCTCTTAGTTCTTTGGGGCGGTCTTCGAGCACTGACATATTTTTGAGAACAAACAGCCATTTGTCAAAATGCGTTCTTAGGTCTTCCAAACCTTTATTAAACTTGGGCATCTCCAGATAAATGTAACGTAGCTTATCGGAAAAGACTCTATTGCGTTGGTCTTTGAGCTGCACGTCATGCAGGTAAATGTCTTTATACTCTTCGGAATCTTCCAGCGAAAAATCCAACAACGAAACCGTGTAAACTCGCTGTAGATTAAAATTCCATGTTTTGCCTCGTTCGGCTTGATCTTGGACGGGAAATGTCGAATAAAATATGCTGCGATCTCGAAAGTGTTCTTGCTTGGCGCGCTGTATCTCGACGATGAAGCGGTCTCCTTTTTCTGTGCGGCAATGCAAGTCAAATATCGCGCGACGACTTTCTTCAAAACGGGGCAAGTGTTCGTTTTTAAGATATTGCAAATCCTCAATGGGACTGTCCAGGTCCGTGATCAAGTGATTCAAAAAATCTATCAAAAGGTCTTTGTTGATTTCTTCGCCAAAGATCTTCTTGAAGCCAAAGTCTGTGTAAGGGTTTAGAAAACGCTCCCGCATAGTTATTATCTTTTGATTCCGATAAAGATATGAAACTTAGCATCAATTGGCAAAATCCATTCTGTTCGCTCAAGATGGATTTGGCTTTAAGGATGACTTCCTGCTTGCTGATATTTTCCTTGTGCATAATGTAGTCGATGACATCGAGGCTCCTGCCGTGGGTAGTGCAGTTGGCGCTGAAGCAATAGGCGGTCTGGGTCTTGTAATAGACCTGCATGCTGGGCGTGCGATCCTGATGAAAGGGACAGCTGAGCCTGTGCGACTTGTCGGGATGCAGACCGTAATGCTCAAGCACCTGTGCCAGCGGAAGACGGGATTTGATGTCGGGAATTTGCGTTTGAAAATATTATTAAAATTCTTACATGTCAAGTATATTTGGCAAATGCAGATAACAGTGATCTTTGTTGCTAGATTTCAAAATTTCTATTGACAAACTTTATCTGCTAGATTTACGTTTTTAAATTGTAATTACTTGACTTAAAGCAAATATGTTGAACATCAGAGAGCGTATTATTCAGCTTAGTAAGCAAAAAAAATATCCCAGCAAGAGCTTGGTAAGGAGAAAGGTGTATCACTAACGATCATTGGCAACTATGAAATAGACCTTAATATGCCTTCTCTGGAGACTGTATTGAAGCTTTCAAAGCTCTTTGGTGTCAGTGTGGACTTTCTGATGGGAGAATTTGACAAAGAAGTGGTTCGAAGAATAGAGGATATAGAGATCCTTGATAAAGGCACGCAAAATCATCTTTTCTTTTTGATAGACAATGTTATACAAAATTATAAAATAAGACAGGCTTTTGCCTAAAACATAAAAAAGCAATGAAACTAATACTCGATATACAAGACAACAAGGCCGAGTTCATCATGGAGCTTCTTGGAAATTTTAACTTCGTAAAAACGGAGCCTTTAAGCGTTTACAAAGCTGAAGTATTGGAAAACGTCAAACAAGGTGTAGAAGAAATGAACTTGATCAATCAAGGAAAAGGCAAAGGTATATCCGCTAAAGACCTGTTGGATGAGTTATAGCATTATTGCTACCCAAAACTTCAGAAAGGAAATCAAGAAGCTTAATAAAAAGTATTCTTCTCTGAAAACTGATTTTTCTGCTCTGCTCGAAGTACTAGAATCTGACCCTAAAAAAGGCATAGATCTTGGAAATAACTGCTATAAGATCAGGATGGCGATTTCTTCCAAAGGAAAAGGGAAATCAGGTGGCGCACGCGTCATTACTTGTTTTAAAATACAACATAACTGTCTTTATCTTATTTCGATTTTTGATAAGTCTGACAAAGAAAATATCTCCGATAAAGATTTGAAGATCTTCCTCAGTCAACTGGAGGATTGATTTTACTCGGAATAGCGTTACAGCTCGTACGCCTCATCTGAAAATAAAAAATCCATCCCGATCAATATCCAACCAAGATGGATTTTGTGTATTTTACCTTTCTGCTCTTATCCCCGCATCACAGGTGCTTAGTTTTAAGCATTCGCATTGCAAATGCGAACGAGCTGGTCACTCTCACTACTCTAGCGCAGGTTTGTAACCTGTGCTTTGTTGACATCTATTTTCATCAGGTACCAAACAAAAGCTTTAGCTTATGCCAAGGCTTTTGAATATTATCTATCGACATTGGGAACAAGTTGAAAACTTGCTCCAGTGTTTTTTTAATCTAAACTTTGACCATTTTGGGTCAAGATGGATTTTGTGTATCTCTGCCGACATTAGGTACAAGTCATAGACTTGCACCAGAGGGGTCCCGAAAATAAAGAACATGTTTATGCTTTGCTTGATGCTTTTATCAAGCAAACTAAGTTGCAATCACTACTTTAAAATAAAAAAATCCATCCCGATCGATATCCGATCAAGATGGATTTTGTGTTTATAGCTTACCTTCTGCTACTTCAGAGTGTGAGGCTGAGGCAGGTTAGTCACGGATGACACATCTGCGCCAGGTAGATTTAAACTTACTCTTTATTTATTTCAGTAGGATAGAGATCAAACCAATTTGATGTTAATATTAGAGGTTTAAAACCATCTTCAGATTCTTCTTCCGTAGGCTTGAATAAATAGTGTAATCTAACTATTTTATCATCAGATTCCACTTTATAGAAATTTCTAAGATTAAATAACGTTATCTCGTTAGGGATGTTTTTTTCTAAAAAGATTTTTTCCTTCTCATTACACTCATCTGGAAATGTAAATTCCAAATATTCTCCAACATAATATAGACCTGAAAAAAAATTGAATTTCCCTCTTTGGTTCTCTATAATAAATTGTGTCTTAACTAATAACGATAAAATTTCTGTCCAGCTATCATAATGACTAATACTTAAATCTATTTTTTCATCTACGGGTTTTTGAAAACAAAGTGCTTCTAAATCTAAAACAATTTCTTGATCAGTTTCTGATTTAAGAGACAAGTATATATTTATATTATCATCATCAACTGTCTCAGTGGAAAGATTATATGCATCTTCTACACTAACATTAAAAATAATATCTTGAGCGTGAAGCATTCCATTAAACATGGTTAAAAAAATTATAATCATTAATTTTTCCATATATTTATTTTATATAACTCTGATGAATCTTTCCGTAATGATACATTTTTCTTTCTAATGGTATAGCATATCTTCTTGGCCATTTATTAAAGTGAGGAGACGATATTTGCTGCTCATAGGCTTTAAACTCTGCATAAGCTTCGAAATGTTCATAGTTTTTAAATCCCCCTTCATTAAACAAAATTTTATCGGATCCCAGTGATAATGCCTGTTGAATATGTATAGATTCATGATATAATGAATTTCTCAATGTATAAAGGTACCAAAAAAAGCCTTAGCTTATGCCAAGGCTTTTGGATATTTAAAACTGTAATAGCTCACCGTTGGAATTGGGCACAAATCATAGACTTACACCAGAGGGGAATCTATCAAAAGGTCTTTATTGATTTCTTCGCCAAAGATCTTCTTGAAGCCAAAGTCTGTGTAAGGGTTTAGAAAACGCTCCCGCATAGTTCTTTTCTTTTGATTCCGATAAAGATAAGAAACTTAGCATCAATTGGCAAAATCCATTCTGTTCGCTCTAGGTGGACTTTGTATTCTTTATCGGCTCTCATTATCGCATCACAGGTGCTTAGTTTTAAGCATTCGCATTGCAAATGCGAACGAGCTGGTCACTCTCACTGCCCTAGCGCAGGTTTGCAACCTGTGCTTTGCTGGCATCTATTTTCATCAGGTACCAAACAAAAGCTTTAGCTTATGCCAAGGCTTTTGAATATTATCTATCGACATTGGGAACAAGTTGAAAACTTGCTCCAGTGTTTTTTTAATCTAAACTTTGACCATTTTGGGGACGTCTTGTACACCGGCAAATACAAACATGGCCAGTGGCATGGAAAGATAAAGCATCATTTGGACACAGGCATTGTCGAATTGTTTTACAAGGAAGGCAAGCTTTCCCAGAGTCAAAAAGACAAAACACTTCAGGACAACGCTAAAGACGCGGTTAAAAAAGAGAAAAGCTGGCTTCGAAGAAAACGAAAAAAAGAGCAAACAGATGAAAAAATCACCGCTGAAAAAGAAGCTGTGGAAGCCAAGGATAAAAAGATAAGAGAGAAAAGAGCAAAAAGAAAAGAAAAATCGTCTTCGAAAAAAGAGAAAACACAAGACGGAAGTGATGACAAAAAGGACAATAATAAAAAATCCAAAAGCAATAAAGAGAAAAAAGAAGGCGGGATATGGAGCATTTTCAAGAAAAAGGAAAAAGAAGACCAGCCCTGAATGAGTTTTTAGCAAAGAGCTTTAGAGCTAGGCTAAAAGGCGGGGCTTTGAGCTTGGTCGTTATGATTTCCATACTTGTCTCCGCCTTGCTGGGCGCTTTTATTTTAAGCGCTTATTATGACCGTCTGCATCATATACACCAAAAAAGGCAAGTTTCACTTGTTGAAAATGCCTTGTATGGCTTGGAGTACCTCAAAGCCGCTAATGAGGACCTTTTGTACGACCAAGCTCTGACCATTGATTTGTTTGGAGAAGGAAAAGATTCCGTTGCATTGATCAAGCAACAATGGGGAATGTATGACCTGTACATAAGCATCTCCCAATCCGCTGGATTTTTTCGAAGAGAAGTCGCTTTAGCCGGTTACGCGCCTGACTCCACGGCTTCTGATGTGTTGTATCTTACGGATAACAGCAGAGCATTGTCGATAGCGGGAGACACTTGGATCAAAGGCGATGCCTCATTGCCAAAAGCAGGAATCAAATCCACTTTCATCAATCAAAAAGGTTATTCGAGAGATCAATTGGTATACGGGCAGATAAAAAACAGCATGGCAGCTCTGCCTCAGGCCAATTTGCAAAGAAACGACTTGGAAGCTTGGATGGCAAAAGCCCCGCATAATCCGACCAATAGAATGCTTTCTCCCGATTCATTAAAGCATTCTTTCGATTCCTTGTCCACAGGCGCATTCATCGCAGAAGAACCTCTTTATTTGTCCACGCAACAAGCAAAGGGAAAAATAATCCTTTATTCCCATTCGGGAGTGGAGATAGGTCCCTTGGCCCAAGTGAGCGAGATTATCATTATCGCGCCATACCTGCGGATCAAGGACGGCTTCAAAGGGGATCTTCAGGCCTTTTGCACCGATTCCATCATTATAGGACGAAATGTAAATCTTCAATATCCCTCAGCGCTGGCTTTGATGTGCAATTCTGAAGACTCTTTCATCTCTGTGCAACAAGGCGCTGTCATAGAAGGAGATGTTTACCTGTCCAGCGCAGGTGAAAATAATAAAAACAAATTATTCATCGAAGAGCATGGGACTATAGAAGGAACGGCTAGAATTGAAGGCCAGGTAGAACTGAAAGGCATTGTTCGGGGCCATCTCGCTTGCGAAGGAATATTTCTTCAGACGCCAAGAACGTATTATGAAAACCATTTGCTTAACGCTACTTTGGAGCCCCTCGAGCCATACGACAAAGACTATCGGTCCCTGCTCCAAGGAGACTTGAAGCGTCCTCAAATCATAAAAAAGCTGCGATGAAAAAAATTAAAGACATATCCCTAAGCGCTTCCTCCATCATAGAAGTGACAACGAGCATGTTGATCCTGAGTATCATATTCGCTATCGCGGCGATGATTATCGTCAATGCTTCCAAGTCATCGTCCAGACTAAGCCAAATCAAGTACCAAGGCAAGCTGGACAGCATTTGCACAGAGACGCTTGGCGCCAAGGCTTATTTTGATGATGAGTATATTGACGGAAATGAAGTGGCCATTTCCAAAAAGATACTGCCTGACCATCCTCTGCCGAGGCTAATGACCATAGAGTTGAAAGCGATCGACAGTCAAGGACATTTGCTCGCAGGCAAAAAAGCCATGGTATTCACGCAAGAAATCGAAAAGCTATGAAACAAGCCATTGAGCATATACTGCGTATTTTAGACAAGCGACCTTGTAAAAACATAAAGCTCAAAGCCTTCACTTTGCAGGAGCTGATGATTGCCATGATATTAAGCGCTGTCGTTGCCTCAGCATCTTATCAAGCCGTAAGATATGTGCAAAAAATGATACATATCAGGCTTGTTCATTCCGAGGAAAACAGAGAGTGCCTTCATGCCATTAGCATTATGAAAAAAGACATATTGCTCTCCGACAGCATACAAACCAGCTCTGAAGGGTTCATCTGCTTTTTTCCTTCTCACAATATTTACTATCAAATGCTGGGAACCGAACTGTGGAGAAACAATCCTTTCGTCCATTCCAAAGAGCTTGTTCATTCCCAAGTGACTGACCTTTCTTTTGGCTTGAACAATCATCAAATCATCATGTCGGGAATGTTGATCGACAAAGTATCTCTCAATTTGCAAGCATTTCAGGAATCTTTGCATTTCTCTCAACACAAATCTTACGACTTGAAAACACTCAAAAATCATCCATGATATGGCAGGACTCGATTTATCAAAAGCAAAAACCACTCGATCCAACACTCGACCGCAAAAAAAAACGGTTGGGAAAAAAGAAGCTGCTGATCAAAAAAAATTCTGGGAAAAAGATATAAGCTTGTTTCCGGAGACTTTTTCAGACAAGGACAAGGAAATGCTATATATGGAGCTCTCCAACATGCTGGAAGCCGGTGTCGATGTCCGCTCCGCCTTGAGTTTGTCAGTGGAGCATATCGGAAAAAAGCACAGAGACAAGATTCAATCGATACTTGACAAAGTCATAGAAGGTAGCGCTTTGCATGAAGCCATGACCGACGCTCCCCACTTTTCAGCTTATGAATGCTTCAGCATACAAATCGGCGAAGAAACGGGGCAGCTTGCCCGAGTGCTTAAAGAACTTGGAGATTTTTACAGCAAAAAAATCAAGCAAAAACGTATGATCACCTCAGCCCTTTCCTATCCTGTCGTCATATTAATGACATCTATGGGCGCTGTGGGCTTCATGCTCTACTTCATTGTGCCTATGTTTTCTGAAATTTTCAAAAGATTCGGAGGAGATTTGCCCGCAGTGACCCAGATGATTATCTCATTTTCCGAAGCTCTTTCTGAAAATATTTACACGATATTGCTGGTGGTAATCTCGCTTATATCTTTTGTCACAATATTCAAATCCAAGCCTTGGTTCAAAAAATACCTTGACTTGATCGTCTACAAAATACCATTCATAGGCGCCTTGCTACATAAAATCCAACTGGCTAGGTTTTGCTCTTCATTAGCCTTGCTTCTGAGTTCCAAAGTTCCGCTCTTGCAGTCCATTGGGTTGATCGCCAAGATGATCGAATATTACCCCATTCATAATTCCTTGTCAAAAATCGAAGAAGACATATTGCAAGGTTTGCCTTTAAATGAAAGCATGAAAAAAATCGATGTCTTTGACGGAAAAATGGTCGCATTGATCAAAGTAGGCGAGGAAGTCAATCGGTTGGACTCTTTTTTCGCCAAGTTGGCCAATAATTATGGAGAAGAAGCCGATCATCAAACCTCCATGTTGGGTACTTTTATCGAACCGGTCATGATCGTAGTGCTAGGAGGCCTTGTTGGATTCATTTTGGTAGCCATGTATTTGCCTATGTTCAAGCTGAGCACTAATATTGGGTTTTAATTCATGTTGATTGTACTAACAACATTATTATTATTGTATTCAATGAAAGAGCAATAAACAATCAAATGTTTGTTGCTCTAATTCCAAACGATTCTTTTCTTTTCACAAAGACAAACAGTTGATAGCTTTATTAAAATTCTCGGTTTAAACATTCACATTGCAAATGCGAACGATCTGGTCAAACTCATTGCCCTAGCGCAAATGTTTGATCAAAATTACAATAAAGTAATATCCGATGATCAGGAGGAGAAGTTACTCTATTGCGTAAATCAACAGTGTTTAAATCAACCTACATTAAAAAAAATAGCTGACTCTTTAGAGTCAGCTACACTAGATGAGCATCCCTCCGAACAGTCGGAAGAAGCCCTCTTTTCCGTTTTATAAAGCTATATAAAATTATATTATTATGCTTGCTTTTTAAGACAGTACCTTGCACCAGACGGAGGGATGAACAAGATTGATATTAATAGTTTATACCAAAGAAATTTCTGTATTTTTTAGGAACATCCTTTCGTTTGACAATATTATTTGATGTATATATCCAATTTGATTTAATATCTATATCATCTTTATTGATAGTTTTATTTACATCGCAATCAGTCAAAATAATAGATAAATCATTTCTTTCATTACTATACAGCACATAATATTTTTCATCTAATTTTAAATTTTCACTACGAGTACTTACAGAGTAAATTTTATTATCAGCTTTATACCAATATTTATCAGTATTATATCGGTCATAATCTTCCTTCACACATATTCCTTTTGTAATACTAAAATTATCATTGCTAAAATATTTCAAAGAATAAATATTATATAAATAACTAAGGATTGTTATTATTAAAACACTAATAACTCCAAATAAAAAAAAGCGTTTATAATTTTCTACATCTATCATTCTAATCTAAATTCATTATAAGAGTTATCAATTGTTTGTTGGAAGTAATTAGCTGTAGTTCCAGTATATGTCCCCCCCTAGCGTAGTTTTGCAACCTGTGCTTTGTTAGAATACACTGTTATACTTGTCAAATACTTAAAACAGATTTCTTCGCTTATCCCAAGCTTTTGAATATAATGCTTTATAGAAATTAGCTCTCAGCCTACATTTGCCCCAAGTCAAAGACTTTACCATATGGCGTCAATAAAATTTAATCATTATTTGTTAAATTATAGACCTTTATATGATATTTTAATTCACTTAGAACATCTTCATCAAAAAAATTATTAATGAATAAATATTTAATTTTTTGATTAGATTTTAGTCGTAGAATATAATTGTCATGTTTGTCTGTAAATCCGAAATTTGACCAATCCTTAATAATTTCTAAATCATCGTAATTAATCTTAATGGCATCAACAGGAGAGTTAAACCATTTTTCCAACTTGAAATTTATATTTGTTTTATTTATCTCAATAGATGAAATCGTCCTTTTAACGGTTCTTTTTCTTAAGAAGAATCTAACATACATTCCCATAAACATTGGGATATAAAAAAGTAAGGTAAATAGAAATGCATAAATTGTCATACCAGCTATCATTATAAATAAAATGATATAAATTAAAAATACTGATGGTCCATAGACATAAGCTCCTTTTTTTGAATCATTTAATATAAAACGGAAAAACTCTTTTCCTTCATTATTTATCTTATACAACTTACCTGTCATTTACTTCAATTTCATCTAAAATTATACAATCTGGACAATCAACTTTTGGATCATAACCTTCAAATATGTTGGATCTAAAAGTTGTCTTTTCATTGCTGTCTATCTACTTATAGCTTTACTTTTACTTTGTTTTCATACAGGTAATTCAATATTTTTTTGTTTTTAGATGATTTGTAATTAATGTTATTACTAGATATATCAATATTAAATCCGCCTGTGAATTTGCCTTTTCTTCTAAATGCGCCTTCATTGATGAGCACTGCCAAAACAGAAATATCATCAATATCATTATTTGGAATGTAGAGGACATTTAGGTTGATAAGTTTAGAAAGGCATGAAATATCTTTGATATTGTTGTTGTAAATAATTAACGACTCCAGATTTTCACAGTTTTTTAAAAAGTCAAGGTTACTGATGCCACAATTGCCTAGCGATAGTGTTTTTAAAGTTTTTGAGCAATTAGAAATTATCTCTGGATTAGTAATTAGGTTATTATTCAGCCATAAGTGTTCTAATTCTTTTAAATCCAGAATTGGGTACAAATCAATTATATAATTGTTGCCCAAATTGACTGTTTGCAATTTGGTAAGTCTCTGAATTGCGCTAATATTTATTATTTTATTATCCCAAAAATTGATTTTCTCTAAACTCTCCAATTCAGCAATGCAATCTATATTCTTAATATTATTATTATAAAAATTGATATCAACTAAGTTTTTTAAGTTTGCAATAGGCGAAATGTCATTTATAATATTACTTTGAAAATTTAAATGGGTTAATTTATCTAAATTTCGTATTGGGGTGATATCATTAATATTGTTGAATGATAAATTAATCTTTTGGAGATATATAAAGTAAGCTAAAGCGTCGATATTTTTTATCTTTTGGGATGACAATGCAGAGCGATCCAAGCCAAGGTTTAATTCTTTAATCCTATAAGTTGAAGTTATTGGTATAAGAGAATCTTTTGGGATACCTAGCTCTTCTTTGATTCTTGAGGATAATACTCTATCAGCAATGATTAAATTATCATTTGCATCGACATAGGAAGTCTTTTTTTTAGGTTTATTTTTTTTATCTATAAATGATAAATCAAACTCTTTATTATCCGATGAAGCTTGTTTTGTGGATGCGCAAGAGTAAATAATTAAGATTAAGGCCGAAACTAATAATGAATAGTAAATACGAAAAATCATAGGCGTCTAGTTTAATGTTCTAATTTTTCAGCTATAATTAGCTATTTTAAGATTAAAAAGTACTAAATCAGTTTATTATCGATAAATGCTTATTCTTTAAATCGATGATCGCAAATCTCACAAAAGTAATTGGTAAGCAGGTTGCCTACGGGCAAACAAAGCAGTATGATGATCAGAGAGAATAATATCTTATTAGTTTTCAGTGTTGCTGAATTTTGGATTTTTGTGGATCCACAATTTGGACATTTTAATTTATCAGGATTAATTAGAGCAATTTTCCTGGCTCGTTTGATATTTTTAGTTTGAACCATAACTCTAACCCCACAGCCAAGCATATTGAAATATAAAGGCATCATATTAGTGAAATTCTCATTGTGAAGAACACATGAGATTCCTTCATTCTCAAGCTTGATTTTCAGCATATTAGCGGATATGCTGTTGTCTAAAGTTATTAGCTCGGATAAGCTCATAGTTGATGATGAATTAATAGACTTAAATTGCTATAGAATAATAATATATATTTAATTTATGTTAATAATCGTTTCTGCAAAATGATGAATTTCATAATTATTAATATCTTTTGTCATATATATAATATTTTCTAGCGATATGCTTCAATAATAAAAAACAAAAGAAACAGCAATACGCTGTCTCCTTTGCAATTCGATTATTTATTAAGCTTACTTGATTACAAGACGGTGATTTTCGGAATGATTATCGAAATTTAGAGAGACTATGTAAATTCCGCTACTCAGTTCATTGATGATGACAGAAACGCTTTGATTGTTAATAATTCCTGATTTGATCATTTTTCCATTCAGTGCAAATAAATGCCATGTGCCTTTAGAATAATTCTCTGTTTCAATTCTGAATTGATTTTTGGCAGGATTGGGAACAATTCGGCATTGACTCTTGATTTTGTCTAAATGGGTGACCTTGTCTTCTTTGGCAATTTCTATTGCATTGGATTTTGCTCTTTTGTTGTTGTAGATTAGTTCACAATGATAAATACCATAGTTGTCATATTGATTGCCACTGATTTGTTGATCGGTGCTTTCCGAGATTGATTTGTCATTTTTGTACCATTGATACGCATATGGTCCAGAGGCATTGATGGTAATAGTAAATTCAGGGCTTTGCAGATCCAGTTCAAGTTCTGGTAGGCTTTGCTCGATGCTTACTGAATATGTCCTGTATGCTTTGTCCTCGATCGTAACAATACAATGATACTTGCCATAATCAGTATATTGAGAACCTTTGAATGTAAATGAAGTCTGATTCATAAGCTTTTCATCATTTTTAAACCACTGATAAGATTGAGCGTCTTCAATAGTGCTAATCGTAAAGACCAAGGTTTCCTTATCGATATTTGTGGAAAGGGGCGGAGCGTTCGGATCTATTTGCTCTGCTTCCACAACAGGTGTTTGGAAAAACTCTTCATTATAATCGAATGTGGCATAGTATCTTCCGTAGTCTGTATAATGAGACCCTGAAAGCGTAGAACTATGATGTCCTTCCAATACTATGTCGTCTTTATACCATGTGTATGTTGGAGCGTCATCCGGTTGCACTTGAATCTCAAATTCGCCTTCATGGCTTCTGATTTTGATCGAAGGGACAACTGCAGTGATTTGATCCACCGTTAAGTCTTGAGTTTTAAACTTGCTGTTCCCTATGGATATAGCGCATGAGTAGACTCCAAAATCTTCAATTTGAGAGGCCGTAAGCGTAGATGTTGTCACACTTAGTTTGGTATTGTCTTTATACCACTCATACTTTTCTGCGCCATCGAAGTCAGTGCTTAGCGTAAACTGATAATCAGCTTCTTCTTTCATAAACAGCCTTGGGTTTACATCCCATCCAAATTCGGTCATATCTTCCACCATTTCCGCCGATGTCAAATACTCTGCGTCAAGAATCAACATCTTGTTTGCTTGTTCGAACTCGGAGATATTCACCATGTTGTTTAAAGCTAAAGGAAGCAATTTGCTTCCGGAAATTTGGCATAAGAAAATCATGGAGGTGTTCTTTTTTATTGTTTCATTATTCTTAGCCAATCCGTATGATGAAGATACATGCACATTTTGAAGCCCTTGATTGTTTAGAAGGGTGACGATATCATTGATTTTAGATGATACATCTTCTGTGTCTCTGATATAGACATCTATATTTTGATCTTTAGCCAACGTAGCAAAATCCGTAAGCCCTTCATTTTCTCCTTGCCCTAGCCTATGAGCGGTGATAACTACTTTGTCAAGTTGCATTAGATTCATTCGCTTAAGAACAGCCTCCGCGTATTCCATTCCTCTGTCATATTTTTTATCCCAACTTTTATCCAATACCATTTTGCTGAATCCGTCCACAGCACTGGAGAAATCAACAATCATATCAATTTTTTTGCTGTCCAGCCATGATTTTTCTTCTAATGCTTTTGTGTCAGAAATACCGTAGATATAATCAGATTCTAACATGATTCCACCGAAATGCTCCATGAAAGAAGGAACTTGGCTGATCCGATTCGGAATGTCAGAAAGGTTTCGCAACGAAAGATATTTAAGACTGTTTTCACTTTTGGTAGTGCCAATAAGTGACGATTTCGAATCTTCAGGTATTGGACTTAACTTGCCTTCTTCATCATTCCAAACGATTTGCGCATCAGTGTACACGTCATCCCAATTTTCATAAACTCTATTGATTACCACGATTTTATCGGTAAGATCTTTAGACAAGTCTTCATTTTCATTGATAAATACGAACTTATCTATTTCCCCAGCGGTAACATAAGTGTTAATGGATGTATTGTTAAGAATTTCCTCTACTTTTTCAGGAAAATCGTTTGATATGATATGCGCATGGTCGAAGTTATTAGCTAATGCAAAGGCATCGGATAATTGTTCTGCTTCCAGATCTCTAAAGTCGAATACAAATCCATAAGCTCTGGTGTTGAAATATTTTGAATCTTTATCTACGATTTCTTCACTAGCATTCAGCAAATCATTGCCGTCAAGCTTCACTCCGGAGAACTCATTGGTGAAAGCATCCCAAGACTTAAGCTTCATTTTAAGGTTATGGAAATCTTTTTCCGCAATGAATCTATTCAAACCATTGTCTTTGACCTCGATATTTTCAAGCGTGTTAACATTCTTGGGATCAATAGTGACTTTGAACATCCGAACGTCATGTCCTTGTATATTTGAAGCGTCTGAGGTTCCCACATTGTATTGTGATGCGACATATGGCAAATATTCCGGATCATCCATGATCCCTCTCTCTCCCATATCGATTTCTTCTGTACTAACAATTTCTCCGATGTTGGAAGAAATGGAAAATGCTTTTTGGGTCAGGCTGTTATTAAAAATCGTCACATGATATTCTGTGTCAGAAACCACATTGACAACATGATTCAATCCTTCTCCTACAGTGAAAGGCATGGCCATTTTAAGTTTGGCGTCATATAAAGCTTCCGCATGTTTCAACAGTCCAAATGGACGAGACATTGGCTGAGGATCTTTTTCGTCCGAATTATGGTTCCAATTAAAGCTTTTTTCATTTTTATTAATTCCATAAGGAGTTAATAAAACGGTAATAACGCCTGAGCCTTTCTGCACTTCAAAAGCTACAGGATCATTGCTCTCTAATTGCATTAACAACTCAGCTCCTGTAGGCAGGCTTCCAATTTGATGGAGTTCGAAGCTTTCTGATTCTGTAATATCATCAGCTCCTAATACTTTTACTTTGCTGCCTGATTTTATAGTTGTTGCCTTGCCAATATTCCATTCAGGCCAAAGTTTTTGAGCATTTGCTCCTGTTATCAGCACATTTCCTCCTTTATTCGCAAAGCCTTCCAATTTTGCTCGAATGTATTTGAAATCATTTTCTATCTTACTGGAAACGATAGCCAGATGATATCTTTCAAGTATATCTTCTCTCACATCGCTCAAAATCACATCAGTCATATCTCCATAGGGAGCATCGGTAAGGTCATATCGGAAATTTTTATACAAGCCAATTCTTTCAAAACCTGGATATAACATGGAGAATATTCCATCAGTGAGATAATCTCCTTGGGTGTAAGGCAGGTTCATCCAAGCGTCAAAAGTGGTGCGTCTCTTGTCAGGTGTTCTCCATCCTGCATTGAAATCCATGAATAAGGCGACTGGTGTCACCATAGCTCCGGGATTAGGGTTTTGATCAATGTACTTGGCCATATGGCTTATCATTTTTCCACGTGGCACAAGTTCTTGACTTGGATCCCAATCTCTTTGTTGGATTCCAAATTCTTGCGTTTGATCCACTCCATTGTATAAGTAGTTCAAATAAACTAGTCGTCTATACAAGCTAAATGGAGCCTCTTGTCCTGTGTTCGCATTCACTGTTCCTGCGGAATGTCCCATCGCACTAAGTACTCCATATTGTTTTCCAGCCCCTCTTATAAATGAGTAATGTATCAATGGATTGGTTTCTCCTCTGTAGAATGTCTGTGCTTCAGCCAAGCTGACAATGCCTTCTTTCATCAAGTGATGGGCACCTCCCATATTTAAATGAAGAAGTACATAATTATTGGTCTGCGTACCATAGTATTCGAAATAATTCCTAAAGGCTTTGCCTTGCAACTCTTTGGATCTGGATAAAGGGAAAGTATATTGTTCTCCCATATTAAAATAGGAAGCGTCAGATTCACCAAAGTGCATTCCTAAATAATTAGGGCCAAGCCAATCATATATCATTTGAACTCTTTCAGAGTATCCTGTTGCATTATTAAATAATCCATGATGGTTTTGATCACCAGGTTTACGCAAAGGTTTGAATCCTGCGATTCTCAAATTGAAAGTGCTATCTGCAAATACTTTATAAAATTGATATTCTGGATCTTCCTTAGCTAATCCAGTTTCTTCTATTCTATATGTTTTACCACCATAAGCTGAATATTGATCTGACAATCTTTTGAAGGGAATGCCTGAAATCGCGAATTGCAATCTATCTCCTAGAGTTGATCTAGTAGGAATAGGCAAGGGCCTTTTATTGTATTCAGGGTAATCTTCAGGATTGAGAAGGTCTTTGTATATTCTTAGGTCAGTTTCTTTGAGTTTTGGAACTTGAGCTTCCGTAGACAAAGGCTTAAATGCCAAATGAATCAATATGAAGCAAATCCCCAACCCAAATATTCGAAAGAATTTTACCATAGCGGTAAGGGTTAAAGTTATAAAAAACACGAGGGGTATTTAAAATAAAACAAAAGCAAGAAGGTATCTTTCTTGCCTTTGCTATGGTTATATAAGTATGATTATGAATTCTAATTTTTATTTTCCGTACACTTCTAATTTGCTTAAGGATATCTCTCCAGTATTGAATCGATTAGCACCCGAGTTTCCATTTTGATCTCTTGTATTCTCAATAACCATGACAACACGCATTTGACTGGAGTTCACATTTTTCTCAAGGGTTTCTCCATCAAACCTTGCATCCATGGATACTGGACCTTCTCCAAGGTCTTGTTTTTGCCCTCCAATAAATCTTTTAACTTCATAGCCTGACGATACCCAATTACTGATATCTGACTCGGACAGATTATCTTTTACTTGAGCATACTCATTATCAGGTACAAAGAGGACTTTCATCCATTGATAATCATCGTTCCCATCAGCGTCAAAATTATTGATTAATTTGCTATAGTAAGCATCTATTGCAACCTTCATCGTTGTTTTTGAGCCCAAGTCTATCGTAGGAGAAACAATCGCATGAATAGAAGCATTTGGACTTGCAAGGTCTCTTCCTGCAGCACTTATGACAATGCTCATACCTCTTTTTTCTCCGCTATTCAATGGACCATCCGTTTCGACATCTTTAGTTTCGAACCAATAAGTATTTCCTTTAATTGCGTTGACTTCATCTAATGTGTAAGTATCGAATTCTCCTATGCTTGACGGTGTTCCTCCTTCTTTGAATGTATATTGGAATGGTTCCATATTCATGGTCGATTGGAATATTAAGACTTCATCACCTCCCGGAGCTTCTTGTCTTACCGTTACTTGAGCTGTGGATGAAGCAATCGTCGATCCATTAAGTTTTGCCTCAATATGGATCGTGTATTCACCCTCGGAAATAGTTGAAGCGCTTACTTGAAGTTTTCCGTCAATAAAGTTGAAATCAGACTGAGGATTAACGCTTGTAACGAGATATTCAACTTGATCTTCATAGTGGCTCATGGTAAAGTTTAAGCCGGCTACTTCGCTGTTTTTAGGTACATCTTCTTCTGTAGTCGTAACTGTTCCATTTCCAGTTATCGAAAGGCTTGTTTTTTCAACCAAGACTGAGATGTTTTCAGTGATTACAGGGTCAGCATCAGTTTCTATTTTGTAAAGTTTTAATGTCAGCGGATATGAAAGCTCAGTCAGAGCAGTGTTTGGATTTATTAGTTCTACACTGCTATTATCAGCGCTTAATTTGAATAGCCCTTTTTCATCAATCAGCTCCAACTTTTCAGCATTGGCGTATTTAATGGAAAGGTCTCCAAGTACTCCTGATAGTGCTTCATTGCTGATTCCATTGATGATGACTTTAGCAGTTCCTGATACGGATAAAGCGGCTTCTTTTACTGCAATAAATTCCTTGACTGTTTGACTGGCAATAGTTTTTCCGTTATACTTGATTTCAACCGTCAGTTGGATAGACTCTTGATCACTGAATACAGTGCTTTGCTTAATATTGATAGCATTATCAACAAATTCAAAACGATTATCCGATACTATCGCTTCGATTCCTTCCGGAGCCGCAAGCGCATCGACTTTTATTGCATCAAGCTTGCTCGCTAATGCTATTCCATTTTCATCAAGCTCTAATTTTTCCACTTCTCCAGAGAGTATGAATTTTGTCGTTTTTACTGATATTACTCCTTCAGTCTCTGCTTCTACTATTTCTTCATCCAGTGATTGAATCTTGAAAGTGTAAGACTCCTTGCTCAATGCGACTCCTGATTTAGGCTTGATATAAATAGGCTCAAGACCATAATCCTGAACAACCAACTCAAACGCAGGGTGGTCGTTGCCTTCTTCGTCCACAAGTTTAAGCGTACTGTAATTAACGGCTACTATTTGCATGCCTTTCACTTTGTCAGTAAGAGCCTGCTTGTCGGAGTCCGTCCAAAGTGTTCCTTCTCCAGTGATAACAATTTCAGGTCCTGAAGCAACGATTACATTGATCGTCAATGTATCTGTAGCTTCATAATATTTATCCTTTGTTCCTGTGAATACAATTTTTAATTCGCCTTCTTCGTATGTTTTGTCTGCAAACGGCACCCATGAGCCTTCTTCATTGAGCGTGATCATTTCCTCAGGGGATGTAGTGATTATAGCTCCATCGGTTTTATCCAAACTGACAGGAATCCATTCATCCATCATTGGAAGCTTTGTCTTTTCGTCTATAAAAAGCGTCGTTTCACGAGGGGTAAGCGCAAGCGCGATCGTTTCAGGAGTTCTGATCTTAAGACTTATAGCATTAGCCTTGGTATATTCTCCAGCGATATTGGAGACCATTACGTCAACGTTATATGTGCCCGGGGCTAAATGATTTCCCTCTTTTAAGCTTACAACTCCATGGTTTTGATCAATCAGAAATGTTCCTCCGATTGCTTCGCCTTTGTCATTTCTTACTTCCAGTATTTGGAATAGAAATGCTCCTGTGCCTTCGACTTTTGGAACGGATGATTCCCAAGCTTCTTTCAAGTCTATTTCATTTATATATTCTTGATAATCGATAGAAGAAGGAGGCGCTCCCATTTCTTCGTCTTTATCGCAAGAGCTAATAAAAAACACTGTCAAGACAATACAGCTCATAAAAAATAGAAACCGTATCGGTTTTGTAAAAAATGACTGTCCCATATATATAAGTTTTATATTATAAGTATTTAAGCTTACTTAATATTCGATAAGACTGATCATCACCCTGACATATTCATAATAAAAAGCATAAGTTTTAGCTTTTATTTTGATTAATTACAAAAAATCACCTCATTAAATGTTATATTTTTAATTATTGCATAGTTTTTCTAACGATTTAATAAATGATCTCAGAATAAAAGTGCTATTTGTGTTAATTTTCAGCACTAAATGGGCACTTGCAACTTTTAGTGCTGATATTTGCAACACATGCTTTCATGTTTTTATAAAATAAGAATGACCTTTAAGGCATAGGCAATTTGGGTTTCGATTTCTGTAATGATGCTCGAAATAATGGGGATTTGACTCAAAGGCTTTGAATCGATTTTTTTTAAAATGCAATAGACATTATCACGATTCATGTTTATACTATTTCATTTTCCTCTGAAGTGAATACAAAGGAGAATAATTAAGAATATAAAAATTAGGCGTGATCAATATTTATGCATTGCTATTCTTTAAACTTAAAATTATGAGGTATTTATTGTCGATTTTACTCATGATATGCTTTAGCTTTACCTTGCTGGCGCAAGAAAAGCAGGAAAACTCTCTCAGGATTTATCCTTACAAAGTATCTCCTATGGATTATCCTATAAACAAACGAAGACCTTCGCCCCCTGCGACGAGAGACTTGTTTCAAAACAAAATGCAGTTTCAACAAAAAAGCTTCAGCAATAAGCATTTTAAACCAAATGGAGATATTTCCGGAGGGACTGCTTTGCGGATAGAAGAAAAGGTGGTTGCCAATGGCCTTTTGCCCAAGCATAAGGAGCTAGCCAAATGGATAAAAGACAGCGATCACACATTGAAACTTGCGGGTTATAAAATATTCAGAACGCCTAAGGTGGCATATCAAAATTATAACGAGCGTGCCCATGTGGAAGGCTCTTATTCCGATGTGGCCACCGAACTGTATAATTTGGCAGGCCCTAAATTCTTGGGATTGCAATTTGGAGAAAGCGATGCAAGTTATCTGAACCTTTCGCCGAGCCATATTTCTCCTATGTCCAGGGATCATATGCTTCAATACATGGATTATCAGAGGTATTTCGAATACTATGGCAATAATGTAGGCAACCGAGTGGTGTTGCATGTCAATGAAGGAACCTCTCATTATCTAATGAAAGAGGGCATAGCCACAATTGGCGAAGCGCAAACATTTTACAGAGGGAAAGTAAACCCTTTGGTGCATTATGTCTTTCTTAGAGGAGCATCCAAACAATATGGAATATTGCTGGGAATGGGTTTCTCGGGAACAACTCCCCATGGAAATATGGGATTTCTGTCCGAGGAGAACAAGAATTGGGCAAAACATGAAATTATAAAGGAGTATGGAGAACTTATTCCTGATCCAAAGAGCTATCCAACCACAGCCAAGGCTTATAAGGCTTTGCGAATGTATTTTCAGTCATCAAGTGATCGAGGATCTTCATTGAGTTTATTCAGAAGACTGATTTATAGCAACTATATGTACAATGGAGTCGTGATGAATTATGAGTTCGGAGCTTACTATGATAAAAATAGAGTCGCTGACAAAAATGGGAAACCTGTTGCCAAGAAGGAAAAAAAATTGTCTCCAGCGGGACAATTAGTCAAATCTGTTGGTGAATTTGTTGACAAGCATCCTGATCCAGGGGCTCATATTACGCCAATTGCATTCTATATGGACTTTTATAATGGATGGAGAACACCTAACACAAAAAGAAAAGAGTTTACTAGCTGGACCAATCTCCCATATTCAAAGGGCGATTACTTTACTGATAATCTGTTTTCACAATTCTATCCCGGATATCAAAATGTAGGCAAATATGAAAATGTTAGCTTTGGGATGACGGAAACACCGTATGGAGATGCAGTGGATGCTATATTCAGCGACGCTGAGCAAGAAATCTTGAATCGTTATCAATTGATGATTGTAGGTGGAGATTTATTGTATGATTTTAATTACCAAAGGCATAAATTAGAAAAATTTGCTGAATCTGGCGGGACAGTAATTGTAACGGGTCAAAATGCCAAGAAACTATGGCCCGAATGGAGTATCGCCTCAGTCCCTGTAAGCATGACTGATAACAGCAAAGTCAATCTTGATTCCAAGGCAATTCAAGAACCATTGGCATTTGACTATTTGCCAATAAAGAATCTCCCATCCAATGCCCATATCCTAGCTAAGAATGCCAGCGATGTATTGGCGTTTGAAATGCGTATGGGTGAGGGAAATATAATTATTTCGTTGACAGAAAACGGCATCAATAAAAATCCTCAAGAATTTAGCTGGGATGACGATCCTACATTAATGTACCCGGAAGGTATTAAAAGGCCATATTATATGGTAAAGCACTTGGAAAGTATCATCGACAAGAAAGCTAAAGCTTGCATGCCTTTCGAAGCAGGCGAAAATTTGGGGCTAATCACAAACCGCAAGGAAAAGGGTCTTTATACTTTAGCTTTGTTCAATAATGAAATGAAGGAAAAAGATTTTGAAATCAAATCCAATATCGGAGATATAAAATCCATCAAGGAAATTCAGCTTAATGATACATATATCAAGGATGTCGTTGGATATTATCCACGTGGTTTTGAACAATATCCGATTGGAAAAAATACAAAGACAACTATCTCCGGATACGATGTAAGAATATTTGAAGTAAAAATTAAGGAAAGCAATAGCCTCCATGTATTGGCGCAAAACGATCCTGTTGAATTAGGTAAAAATAGGTTTCTGAATATTTCGACAACGACACAGCTAAAAGAAAAAATTCTTTCTTATTCTTCGTTCTTTACATATTTTGACGGGGTGAACATCAAGGCGAATGCCATGGCCAAAGCCAATCCGGAATCCTTAAAAAGAGAATCGCTTTGGATGAATAGAAAGCATCTTCGATTCATTATCGATGGAAGAGGCGCATTGGAAAATGAAATATTAGAGGCTATCCAAAATGCTTCTGTTTTTGATTATGCTAAAGATGTTGTTATAGACAAGAAAGATAAGAATATCGAAATGCTAGCCAATGATTATAATATCACAGTGCATTATGCCAAAGATCAAAGTATTCAGTTTATTGATGAATTGAAAAACAAGCCCGTAGCGCAACTTCAAGTATTGAATCGATATTATGATCAGTGGGACGATGTTTTTCATGATTACTCTATAGTTTGGATGTCTAATCCTTATCAATACAAGGAATTGAAAGGGAATAAAACATTGAAAATCAATCCAATTAACCCAGTTAAGCAAGAAAATAAAATGCACTGGATAGCGCTCAGAAATATGAATAGCCTCAGCAATGATATTGCTTCCATTGAAAATTTTGCTGATCATTTTGGGGGAGTTTTGATTAACGGAAAATATGTGTTTGAAAGCGCTGAAAAGCAATGCGTCGCAGATCGAGAGTTTTTAATTGATCACAATATTGACGCGATTGTTGACTTAAGATCCTTAATAGACGGTTATCGTCAAATTGTTTTTGAAATAGAATGGGGAAAAATCTATGACAAAGGAATGGTCATGTCTGAAATTATCATGCAAAACATGCAAAAGATGGGTATTAAAAAAATGCTGATACCTTCTGACAAATTTTTCAAAAGAGGAATGACAGGCTATAAAGAGTTTTGCTCACTAGCCAAGAAATATGAATTGACAATAGTGTTGGAGCATAACGCTATGAAAGATGTCAAGGAGCTATTGAAAGCGACGAGAAAAATGGAGGGCTGGGGCATGAATAATTTTGAAATTGCTGGCTCATACCAAGCTGATCTTGAGAGAAAATATAAAAAGGCGAAATTAGAGCCTAATATGTGGTTGTTGATGTACCAGACAAAAGATCGTAAATCAAGCTTGAATCATCCATTATGCCAAGCACCTAAAGATTATTTGGATTTGGAAAAATTGCCTAAAGACAAAACCACTCCTATGGTATTGGATGCGGAGTATTTGACTAATAAGGAATTAAGAAAAGATCTTCAATTATTGAATTGGTAATTAAATAACAATAGTTAAGCAACTCCTCGCTGTATTTGATTTTGGCGAGGAGTTTTTATTAAAAGCATAATCAACCTCACTTCGCATTTGGGGATTAGCCCGTCTCCAACTTTCCTGCTCCCTTGCTAACGGGTTATATGGCGTTCGGCTTCGTCGATCAGCAAAGCTTCGCACTGCCTGCCTATGATTTTCTCGCGCCGACGATTCAATTAAATCTGCTCACTAATTTATTATATATTTGTTAAGAATTTAATTATTCTCTGTTGATGATCTTGAAAAATAAATTCTCAAATGTCATTTTATTTATCCAAAAACCTAGATTAAAAGCTCTTCAAAAAATAAACAGCGAATTTATTGATCTATATTAGAATATAGGAAATTGAATCCAACATTTGAGACAAGTCAGAGGCGACACAAATAGTAGATCATATTAAAGTTAATGAGCCAAAACTCTCAACACTGTTGAGACAAATATCTTGAAATGCTCAACTAATTAAAGGTGCTTGGATAAAAGCAAATATTTTTTACATATACAAGCCTAATTCCTTGTTTTTTTATTGATTTATAATTCCATCTCCCCATCGCCAACACTCTCGTGGCCTGTTATCCCCTGCGTATCTGACCCACCTGTTGGCACATAAGATGTTGTGAGCCAATGTCAGCTGATTGCCATACGCCCGAGGCAAGGAAAAAAGAAGAGGATCGATATAAGATGTCACCCTAGCTGAAAAATAAATCGAATGAGGTATCTAGATCGGATATCTTTGTCATTCGAATCAACAAAATGGCAGGAATAGTATTAGATACAAGGTATACTTTTTGTCTTCATAAATATAATCTATCAATAAAATGTAATTATTTTAGAATGTATACTAAGAGATTATATGGATTTTGGTTCATGGTAAGAAGGTCATATTTGCCTTTTTTACTTGGAAATTTATATGGATTGTTTATTTACTTTCTTTCATATTTATTTAATCTTAATCTAACGGTTCCTTGGGGCCCCTTAAGTATTATAGGTATAGCAGTTGCTTTTTATCTAGGATTTAAAAATAATAGTTCATATGACAGAACTTGGGAAGCTAGAAAGATATGGGGAAGCATTGTGAACAACAGTAGGACATTTGGGGCAGGAGTAATTTCTTTTGTGGAAGGAGAGAGTCAAGATGAGGTACGACGAGAGCTCATTTATCGACACATTGCATGGATTACGGCCTTAAGATATCAATTAAGATTAAGCAGAAGATGGGAGCATACAAACGAACGTCTAAATAATTTATATAGGCCCACAATTTGCGAAAAGTATATAAAAGAATTGGACAGTGAGCTAATACAGTATATTTCATCTGATGAAATAAAGTCTTTAGAAGGAAAAACAAATTTAGCGAGTCAAATATTAAGCATCCAATCCAAAAGGCTTCAATACTTAAGAAATGAAAATTATTTTGAAGACTTTAGGCATATGGAGCTTCACCGTTTGATTTTAAGCTTTTACGCTGATCAAGGAAAATCCGAACGAATAAAAAACTTCCCTTTTCCTCGTCAATATGCATCTGTTGCTATATGGTTAACAATTGTATTATGCGCATTGATGCCTTTTAGTCTGATGGATATAATGAAGGATGAAGGACCTTGGTTATTGTTCTTATGCCCATTTTTTACAGGTCTTATAGCTTGGGTATTTTTTTTAATGGAAAAGATCGGCGATTATTCAGAAAACCCATTTGAAGGAACTCATAATGATGTGCCAATCACTTCAATATCAAAAACTATAGAAATTGATCTCCGTGAAATGTTAAATGATTCCGAAATTCCTGAGCCGATTGAAGAGATAGATGGGTTTCTTATGTAATCTAAATTAGAAGCTTGATATTATCAATGTATCTATTAGTTATATCAGTCCCATTGCCGACCCTCGTGGCGTGTTACCATCTGCGTACCTGATCCACCCATTGGCTCACAACATCTTGTGAGCCAATGCCAGCTGATTGATATACGCCCGAGGCAAGGAAAAAAGGAGAAAGATAGGCCTAGCATTTCATCCTAGTTACGATATGGTTTGGCAAGGGTATCTCCGTCGCTGCGCTCTCGTCCTCCCTCCATTGGCTTTGCCATCATCCACCGAGCCCCTGCAAACCTTCTAGCCCTCCCCTCTCCGCGCGGTTCTGCGCCCGGAGTGGTTCAAGTAATAATTAATAGCGGCTTAATGTTCAATTCTATATATTGCCTAAAAAAATGAAGCATATTTTACTTTTTATTTGCTTGGTTCAATTTCATGTGGTTTCATCTCAACACCGTCAAGAAATACACTGCAAGCACTTCTATAAAGGCAATTATCCATACGGCACGCCCTTGAGCAATGATTTGATCATTCGTGATTTATATGCCATGTCAACCAATGATTCCACAAAATTTGCCGACTGGGTCGCATACAGATTGGACACAGCATCGATCAGTGGAAAAAACAAACCTCGAAATTGGAAAAAAGATCCATGGCTGTCCAAAGATGAAACCTTGGAGCCTTCCGATTACAAAGGAGCGAATGAAGCTTTGGAGACAGACAGAGGCCATCAGGCGCCTTTGGCTAGTTTGGATGGAACGGATGAATATTTCACGGCAAATTATATGTCCAATATCACCCCTCAAAAAGCCAATTTGAATCAAGGACCTTGGAAACAACTTGAAAAACATGTAAGGTCGCTTGTTGATAAGCATGGAGAGGTTTATGTCATTTCAGGGCCGCTATATGAAAGGCAAATGCCAAAGCTCCCCGAAGCCGATGAATTTCATGTGATTCCTTCCGGATATTGGAAAGTGGTTATTTACAAGAATGATGGAAAGACAGTCAAGAAAGGTTGGATTATGGACCAAAGCGTTTCCAAAGAAGAAGACTTCAACAATTGTCAAGCCTCCATTGAAGAAATTGAAAAGCGTTCAAAACTCGATTTATTCTGGTAAAAAACGGCCAAGCCCTGAAAGAGTTCTGCTTTTATATAGCGGCAAAAAAGGTAATGGATATCCATATCTTTCAAAAGGACTCTTTTAGGGCTTTCAAAGCATCCGCCATCGCAACATCATTAAAGCGAAAATTCGCATCAATGAAACACCCTCATGCCCCATTGTTCCATGAGCTTTCTTTCTATCTGCCCGTTAAGCTTGTTCATGGAGATCAACTGACGGCATAATGCCTCCGCCACATGCTTTTGAGCGATAATGCCCCCATTCTCGTCATAGGCGAATGCTGCTGCTCGATGGAACACATTGATGATCTGGCCTCCAGTAAGTGGGTAGCTTTTGGCGTATTCCTCAAAGCACAAGCCTTCCTCCTTGCTCATGCTGTCGTCAAAAATGGTTTCCCACATCTTAAGTCGCATTTGCTCATTGGGCTCCATAAACTCAACGATGCATTGAAACCTTCTCAAAAAAGCTTTGTCCATATTGGACTTCAAGTTCGTAGCGATGACGACCATGC
Organism: Aureibacter tunicatorum; assembly: GCF_036492635.1. Taxonomy (GTDB): domain Bacteria; phylum Bacteroidota; class Bacteroidia; order Cytophagales; family Cyclobacteriaceae; genus Aureibacter; species Aureibacter tunicatorum. The sequence continues at coordinate 42,718 of NZ_AP025309.1, read as the reverse complement.
CGGGATACCTTTCAATACGTTGCAATAAATAAGCGATTTCTTGATTCGAATGACGATCGTTGCTCGATTGACCGCCATCCACGCGCTTGCCAAAAATAGCGTCCCCTTCATCAAAAAATAATATCCAGTCATGTTGCTCCGCGATATCGAATACACGTTTGAGATTTTTCTCCGTCTCGCCGATATACTTTGACACTAGTTTGCTGATATCCACCCGATACACCTCCATGCCCGTTCGCTTGCCCAGTAAAGTCACCGCCAGAGTTTTGCCTGTTCCCGATGGCCCGTAAAATAAAGTCCTGAACCCCGGCAAAGTCTTTCGATTGAAAGTTTCATTTTCTTGCAAGGCTTTATGCGTTCTAAGCCATCGCAAAGCCTCTTCCATCTGCGCTTTTGTTTTTCTGGCAACCACAAGGTCGTCCCATTCCTGTTTCGTCGTAATACGTTCCGCTGGAAATACGCCACTCATCGGCGGCACATACGGCCGATCCCATAGCATGCGATGAAGAGCGCTGGTGGTGATTTCTATCTTAGCGTCCAGCAAGCAAGAGCTTTTGCTGTCCAATTGTATCAATCCTCTGGAAATAAGCGGAGCCGAAGCATCGAATAAAGTCAATATTTCAAGGCTTCGCTCTGCGTCGGGACTTTTTCCCTGATTGAGCAAATACATCACAGTGGAAACTGTCGGTTGAAAAGAGCTTGCACCATCCCTTTCGAAGGAGCCTCCCGCTGCTGGGTCTGACATTCTTACGGCGATAAGCGGAGTAAGATAATGAGCGTTTACATGAGGCGCCAAAGCGAGGGCGATAATAAACTTTTCCTCCTCTGCAAGTCCTTTGACAAGCATTTTATAGTGCTGGTATGTTCTTCCCGTCTTAGGCGTTTTAAAGATAATCGCTCGTTCGTCATTATTATCTGACATTCCCTCTAGTGTTGAGATCGACGCGGAAACTCTTTTCAGCTCTTGCTCTAAAAAAGACATTGTTGTATATATTAAAGTGTGCGTTTATTATTTATAGGTTAAAAATAATATAAACTCCTTATTTATTTTAATTTTTCATATATTTGTCATTATTTTTTAATATTCAGATGATCTCACAGAATGGCTGAAGAAAAGGAATATGCGATGGCTTACAAGCCACAGCAAGCAAACAAACCATCCCCTTTGTATAATGAGGAAGATGGTAGCCTTAGGAAAATGACAGTTTCCGTGGCTGAAAAATACGGAACGGATGTAGAGGCCGCAGGTCGTTCCCTTGAAGAAAATATAGCGGTCAAGTACGGCTACAATATGCCGCAACGTCCCAAGTCTTTGGAAGAAAACATGGAGGAAAAATACGGCTTGCCTAAGCTTGCTCCGACAAAGACTTTTAAGGATACCATGGCTGAAAAATACGGCCTTAGGCTTGCTTCCAATTCTTCCAAAGACGAGCAACAATCTGAAAGCAATCAAGAAAATGAATTAGACAATCAACTTGACGATAACAAGAAGGAAGAAATCGAAGAATCAGACTTTTTGAATGGCGAAACTGAAATTCAAAAAGAAAACGCGCCTCAGCTTACAGATAGCAAGCAGGCTTCAACATCCACAGCTCCGGATTCTTCACCTCAGCCAAATACTACAAAAACAGCCACGCCTAATACTCAAGCTCCTATGTTGGCGCCAAAAGTATCCGCTCCGCAAAACGACACATTGCTGTCAACAAACAGTAAAGAAACTACGAAGGAGGAAGCACCTGAAGAGTCAGCTTCTGAAATCATAGTGCCTCAAGTAAATGCTGTGAAAATTGACTTGGCGGCGGAATCGAAAAAAGCCATTTCTATTTCCAATAAGAAGATAAACACGCAAGCTTCCGCTCAAAAGAAAACGGAAAACACTGAAAAGAAAGCTTCGCAAATTAAAAAATCTTTGGTAACGCAACCGGAGGAAATGCAGGCGAAAGCCAACGCTTCTTTGGTCGCTGGCATGAAAAGCGTATCGCCTAACAAACCTTCGGCTTCCGATGGCAAAAGATCTTTGCAGCAAGGCATGCGTTCATCTTTGCCTAAAACCGTGAAAGACGTCAAGGAGTTCAGAAGCAGAGGAACGGCAAGGCAAATGACGGCTTCCATGAAATCCAAGATCAGTTCCCAGTCTGGTGAAGTGACAGGCGCTTTTGGAGCGATCAAAAATCAACAAACGCCTGACCCAGCTCCTGCTTCGGAGCCATTGCCTTCTATGGAGCCATCGGCGGCTGAAAAGGAAGGAATAGGCAAAGGATTGGTGCCGAGCATGACTGAAAAACATCTGGACATGCAGGCTTACGCTCAAGCAGGCCAGTCCATCATTGAGCAAGCTGGCATCAACAAGGAAGCTGTAAAGGAATTAGGAGATACCCCATTGGCTTTGATGGTCAAGGACCTTGACGCATTGGAATCTCAAAATGTCTCTCAAAGAGATGATATACTCTCCACCGCTCAAGGCTTGTCCGCTCAGGCGGATCAGGAGCTTGAGCAAATGTCCAAGGACGGTCAGAAAAAAATTATTGACGGGCGTAAACGCAGGCTAGGCAATGTATCCTATGAGCAGAAAACAAGAAAAGGATCGCTTGAAGCACAAAAAAAGCAAGCAACCGAGCATATAGAAGGCATATTCGGCAAAGCCAAGAAGACAGTCGAAGACAAGCTCAAGATCCTCAATGGCGATTCCATGAAGAAATTTGAAGCCAGGGTCGCCAAAGCAGAAGCGGTATTTTCTGCCAATGTGGAACGCAAACAGGAAGCTATTTCGACCAAGTATTACGAAGAAAGCAATGCCATTGTCGATTGGTGGCGCAAGCTGACAGTGAGCATTGAGGATGTTCCCGGCATGAGCGCTATGTTCGCGCAGGAAAAAGCGCGTTTCGAATCCAGCGTCAATCAGGCCATCGCCGAGATCACGGCCTCCAATCAGTCGGTAATCGACGAGTGCAAGGACATCATACGCGGAGCTCATGAGGAGATAGACATTTATCAAAAGAGTTTGCCGGAAGCGGTGAGAACAGGCATCGGCGAAAGCGCGGCGGCGATCAGGAAGCAATTGAAAGCTTTGTCCGCGGAAGTGAATACACAAGCGGCCGAGCTGAAAAAGACACTAGCGGAAAAACAGAAAAAAGCGGTCGAGAAAGTACAGGCGAAAATCGACAAGATCATCGAAGAGAATAAAAGCCTGTTGGATAAAGCGGGCGACATGGCCGAGAAAGCGGTTATGCTATTCGCTCAGGAGCTCTTTGAGAAGATCGGCGTTGATCCTAAGAAAGTCATATCTGTTTTTGAGAAAGGCAAAGGAGCTGTGCAGGCCTTTTTCGCTGATCCCGCAGGCTTCATCAAGAATGTGCTTAGCGCCGTATCCGCGGGAGTTGGCAACTTCAAAGACAATATCCAAGGCCATCTTAAAGAAGGGTTTTTAGGCTGGTTGACAGGCGCTACGGGCAAGATGTCCATCAACATGCCGGAGCAGTTCAACTTGCAGGGCATATTCGACTTGGCCTTGCAGGTCATGGGACTTGGCTGGGAACAGATCAAGGCGCAAATTATCGCCAAAGGAGGCCCTAAAGTAGCCAAAGGCATCGAAATGGCGGAGCAAAGCATAGAGATCATTAAGCAGGTTAGAGAAGGCGGACTCGTGGTGCTTTGGGATATGCTCAAGGAAAAAGCCGAAGAAGTCAAAGTCGCCTTTATCGACGGACTCAAAGAGTGGGCGATCACCAAAGTAGTGACCGAAGGAGTCAAGACCATTGTCGCGATGACCAACCCTGTCGGAGGACTGCTTAAAGTTGCCGAAACTATCTATAAGGTAGTCACTTTCTTTATGGATAATTTCCAAAGAATCATCAGTTTTGCAGAATCTGTTTTTGACTCCGTGGCAGCCATCGCCGCAGGCAATATCGCTGCGGCCAGCAAAGCGATTGAAGCATCCTTGTCGAAGACCATACCGATTATTTTAGGATTCCTTGCCAAGCTCCTCAACCTTGGAGGCGTGGTCGGTAAAATCAAGAAGATCATCAACAAAGTCAAAAAGAAAATACAACCAACCATCGACAACATCATCGATTGGTTCATCAAAAAAATCAAGAAATTCAAAGGTGGAAAATCTTCTGTTAATAAAGACAAGTCGAAGCCTAAGAAGAAGGACGTTGAGAAGTCCAAGAACAAAAAAGACCATGATGATAAAGTAAAAAAAGGCTTGGATTATCTTCATACTTTAGAAAAAAAGGAATCTAATACAAATGTTGGACTAACTGAAAAACAAGCCCAAGGTGTCGCTAAAAAAACAAAGAAGAAATACCCAATATTTAAATCGATAACCCCTGTCCAAAAAGGAAAAAAATGGGTGTACGATTGGAGAGCTAGCCGGGGAGAAGAACCAGGTATGGAAGTGGCATCTGAAAGTAAGGGTGAATCATTTAAATTAGAAGAATATAATATCATTTTTAGAGTACCTACTAAATCATTAGAGCCAATGAAAAATTATAGCAATGATGAAGTGAAAAATGATTTATTTATAAAATATAAAATTGAATACAAACGTCAACTTGAACTACAGAAAACAGAAATAAATAAAATGAAAGCTAATTATTGGTTAAATAACCATCAAAGCTTTATAGATAGACGAGAAAAAGATAAAAGTGAAGGAAAAAAATATCCTAGTGGAAGGGATCCAGAAGGAGACAAGGACATAAAAGTAGTTGAAGCGTTATTAAAAAATGATTTAATCAAAATATATATACAAAAATCTAGATCAAACTCAGAATTAAAAGAAAAGTATAAAAACTTATCTGGTAGAGAAAAGATTGATCAAATTCAAAAAGATGCTAATGAATATGCTGAAGCATATTTGTCAGGTAAGTCTGTTCTTCATAACCCAGATCAAATAGCTGGAGGTGATCCTATTGTAAGCTCTAGATATCATGAGTGGGTTAAATTAAAAGGCGAAATAAAATCTAAAAAAGATATTGAAGATCTTGGTATACTGGGAGATTCACCTGTGAACAGGTGGATAGGAGCACAATGGAGAAGTCGAGCTAAAAAATTGAATATAAATACAAGAAATCAAATAAATGAAATAAAGAAAAAAGAAAACGAAACAAAAAAATTTGCAGCCAATGCTAGTATGAATATTAAAATAACTTTGAAAAATGGAGAAGTCATATAGTGATTTTTTAGAAATAATGGGTGCCCCAGTTTATAATGAAGAGGTGCCTGATATTACTTTGTCTAAATACAAAGACTTAATTAAAGGACCTGATGATAATCATGATATAATAATTGATATATGGGAAAACATAGGTTTTTCAGGATATGAAAATGGGTTATTTTGGATTGTCAACCCCGATCTATACACTGATATAGTAAGAGAATTTAAAGAAATAGACAATAGAGCTATAGTGTTTGCAAGAACTGCTACAGGTAATCTTTTTTTATGGGAATGGGTAGAAGTTGCTAAAAGACCAAATATTGTTCATTTCAATATACATACAAGGACAAAAACGTATAAAAGTAATAGCTTAGATGTTTTTTTAAATTTTGATGTTACATCAAATTGGTTATGGGAAAAGGATTTTTATGGAAAAATGGAACAAAATGCAGTTGAAAAATTCAAATTGATAAAACATGATGAAGCCGCAGTATTTGTTCCTTCATTAGCTCTGGGAGGAGAAGAATCAAGAGATAATTTACAATTGCAGAAGCTATTACCTCACCTTTTTATACTTGCTCAATTATAAACATTCAAAGGTTAAATAAATACAGAATTACACTAGCTTATCAGTTAGTGTTTTTTTGTTGGTGAAACAAGTAATTCCTCCGGATATATTAAAAGATTTGATGATCAACAACCTTCGCAGAGTCGTCTTGATAAAACAACAGAGTATAACAAGCTAGAACCTAAAGAAATTCCAGACAGAAGAAAGCATATCGGAGCTAATCTGGTAAGAAATCATAAAGACTATAATATTGATGATTTCGAATTCAGCATCGAAGATTCAACTTTTATCATGAAAGGGTATCATAATGCACAAGTCAATGGCAATAAACAGCAGAGAGACTTCACTATCAAAATCAAATTAAAAGATGTAAATGGAGCTAAAATGATAGAACATACTGTACTGGGTGAAAATGTGGTAATCAAAGAGCCAAATACTCGAAGTCATGTAGATTCTGCAGTACAGGATACAGCACATAAGGAAGTTAAAGAATCCGATAAGTTCAAAAAAATCCCTGAAGACTTTGTGTTTAGTGCCTCTCATGTACTAGCTGATACATTCTTAGGCCCTGGTAATAAAAAAGCTCTTAATTTGCTGATCACCTCTCAAGATTACAATGTAAAAGAGATGGGCAAAGCAGAAAAGAATTTAAGAGCGACAATGGAGGATATTGAGGATGAAATGAAAGCTGCTTATAATGCCGATTTTGCCACATTTGATATACAAATAACCTCACAGATATACTTAAAAATGAATTATCTAAAGCAGCTAATTTAAAAGGAGATAAACTTAAAGATAAGCTTAAAGAAATAAATAAAAATTTACAACATAAAAGTATTCCACAGACATGTATGAATGTTGAATATATAATTAAATCTATTCGAAAAAATGGAATTGGAAGTAATTTAATTTCTAACTCAGGAATTAAAAAGCTTTTGCCAAAAAAGCCTATTAGGATAGAAATTGATTCATATTTAGCTGATTATTTAAAAAAATAAGAAATGAAAAAAGTAATAGATTTTATAAATGAAGTATTTTATCAAGAAATAATTACAGAATATTCTGCATGTCAAATTAGTGATGATATTTTCGAATCAGAGCTAAAAAAGTTAAATACTTATTGTACTATAAAATTTAAGAATAAAATTGTAAGTGGAAGATCAAAACAAGAGGCAAGTTATTATGACCAATATAAAGATATTGAAATGTCTAATCCTCGAAAACTTCTTAAGCTAAGTCACTATGCAGGATCTGAATATGGCGATGTCTATGTGGCTTATACAACAGGAGTGAACCCTATCACTAAAAGGAGGATTAGATTTATGGATTGCTTTTTCATAATTAAAGAAGGTAGTCTATGGAAATTTGCAAAAAATTATTATTTCGATGATCCTATGTTAGTTAAAGAAGAATGGGGCGAAGGTCCTGGAGAAAACAATATTACCTTCGAAACCATTGGAGACTTTGTAGAAACCCAACGTTTTATAGAGCCTGTTGATGATGATTCTAAAGAAGATTATTGGCAGGATAAATAACCCAATCGTATTATTTATATCACAAATCCCGATGCTGATGTGTCGGGATTTTAATTTCAGTACCAGTATCTTTATAAAACCGCATCGAGTATTGGAACGACAAGGTCTCAATTATGAGGAGAGCTGGGATAAAGAAACGGTCGTATGGGAAATAAATACCACTTATGATGATGATGACAGACGTTTCAAGCTTGAAGATACTTCCTGAAATATCTTCTTATGCCAAAGACATTAAGTTCACAGCTTGGACATATGATTTTGACGATAATACAAAAAAATGGATGCCTAATAAGAATAAGAGGCCTCAAAATGTTCCAAGTCCATATATACTGCCTGTTCATGATGTGAAAAATGATTGGGTTAATGCCGAAATTCCACAATTTGGAAGTAAGCATTATGATGTGGACAATAGTATCGCACGTATCAAACTATTCTTTATTGCTAGGGGTGGTTTAAGTCTTGACTCAGCTGAAAAAATACATGGTACTTTCAAAGAATGGTTTAAAGTCAATGCGGATGATCTTAAGAATGTCATCAATGGAAGCAATAGTTCATGGTTGCAGACTTATTTTAATACCAATAATATTGAAGAAAGAAAACAAGATGGATATATAAGATTTGTCGATCGTTTAAAAGAAATGCACTCTTCAAATGTACTGAAATTTTAATTATGAATAGAGAAGAAAGATTGAAGCTTGATGGAGTTAAAATTAGAGATAACTCAAATTATAAAACCCGATATTTTATTCAGGACTAACAAAGACTAAATTTAAATCTATTGATGATTATCACAAAGCATATGAGGATGATTTCATAGAATGTAATATCGTTTTTAACAATGAATTAAAAGAGGTTTTCGCATTTGATGCATGGCATTTAAGATCAACTTGGTTTTACAGAGAGGATGAAGAAAAATTTGGAAGATGTATAAACGCTTCTGGTGAAGATTTAGCATCAGATTACATTTGGGATTATACAGAAAGCACTGAAATAGGCTATGGTTCTCGTGCTTTGCGTGAATTCTTGCCCAATAATCCAGAATATAGAATTTTAAGCAGAGGTTTTGGACATGATGCCACTACACTGATTCGTATTGATCAAAAAGGAGATTATAAGCTATATTATAAGTTCCAAGATGGCGAATTATGTCCATTGAGAATAAATCTAAAAGAGTATTATGATTTATTTGAAATGACAAGAGGCATGGAGCTTTGGCAAGCTTTTGTTGCTGAAAGTCTACCGGAAAATATCAAAAGAAGATACAATGGTTTTTTCCGAATGATGGAATACTTATTGCCCGAAGCTGATTTTTCCAAATTTTCTTTCAGAGAGGAAGTCGAGCAGCTTGAGAACAAATCAAAAACATTTGCCCAATTCGGATTCAGGAAAAAACTATATAAGACATTCAACGAAAATTTTAATCAAAAAGTAGAAGGCCTTTCCTTGTCCGTATTTGGTCAAAAAAGCCTTTTGCAAATGGAATGTGTTGAAGACGAACGCAATGACACATTGCCCGACGATATATTGGCTTTTTATATGGAAGTGGGAGGAGCAACAATTTCTTATAGAATCAAAGAAAAAAATATATTGATTTCTATCTTCCCTGGATATCGTGTTTTTGGAACAGATATTCTTAATGTTCTCCCCCCTAGAACGATTATTGGAGATGATCGTCATCTATTGGACTTTCTTAGATACCATGAATGGCTGGATAAAGGAGGTTCTAACAACAAGCAAGCACTTGGAGAATATTGGGAATATCAAAGTGAGACTTTAAACGAAAGTTCTTATCCCGAATTAATGAAAATAAACGTTTGGGCACATACAGAGAGCGATGACCCTGCTTATCCAAACCATTTTATGGCATGGAGAATAGTCGATGGTAAAACTCGTATGTATTTGATTAAAACGGATAGAAAGTATGTGCCTGATAGCTATAAGCCTTTGGACTTGAATTGTGATTTGCCTACTTTATTTGATTGGATGATACAGACAAAAGCCTACTCAGGTTGGCATCTCAACATTGGAAATCAAGAGTTCTTAGCACAAGCACAAGCACAAAAGGCACTTGATATTTAGAAATGGGCAAGTTTTGGCTTGCCCTTATTTTCTTAATTATGAGATTGACAAACGGTCAAATATAATATGACACTAATTTAATGAATAAAATCTCAATTGATTTTAATCGATAATGATTTCATCCACGAAGATCCAAGAATGCAGATCAGACGTATTATGCTCTTTTGGCAATGTAGAACTTTTAGCTAATACTTTGATATATCTAGCTTGCAAAGGTTCAAATTCTATTAACACATCCAATATCGAGCTGCCATTAATATGTCTGGGTAGTGGTAAATCTTTTTTGCCAGCTTTACTGAATTTAACACCGTCTTTAGAAGTATACACCTCAAAATATTCCGGTACAGCTATCCATTTGGAAAGGTCTTGAAGAAATCCTGACCTCACACTTGAAATATGATGTAAATTTCCTAAATCAATTGTGCACTCAAAATCATTTTTGAACCCATTCCATTGTCCATCATTATAAGCAATAGAGCCTCTCACTCCATTGACAAGGTTGAATTCTCCAGTGCCTTGATAACTTTTTGAAGGAGGATTACCAAAAACAACCTTTCTGCCAATCGATTTATTTATCTCATAAGTCTTTGAAATTATATTGCTGAGAGGTTTCCCATTCAGATATAGACATGCCTTGAGAGTTGAGGTTGTATTGATAATAATTGGATCGGAGTATTCTATCGCATTTTCTGGATCTGGATTAGAATCATCCAAAGTATAGTATATTTTTGCTCTAGGCTCATTCGTGCTTAGCGTTACTTTTATTTCTTTTCTAGTATTATCAAAACTTTCTTTGAGTTCTGGTGTATAGACAGATTTAGAATAATTGATTCCTAAGGCTTCATATCTTTGCATCATTTTAGGTATTCTTAACATGAATTTCTCCCATGATTTATTTTCTAAAGGAGTCCAAGCGACTTCCGCAAGTGCCGCTATACGAGGAAATGTCATATATTCCACTTGAGATTCATTTGGCATAAATTCTGTCCACAAGTTTGCTTGAACGCCTATAATACGTTGCTTTTCATCAGTACTTAAAGATGATGGCACTGGATCATATTCATATACTTTTCTTAAATTTATTCGATCATCAAAAGCCTTAGGCTCAAATACAGGATTGCCTTGATAATAATCAAAGTACATATGGCTATTTGGCGTCATAATCACATCCCTTCCCATTTTCGCAGCTTCGATTCCTCCTTCTTCTCCTCGCCAAGACATTACAGTAGCCGTTTCAGCAAGTCCTCCTTCTAGAATTTCATCCCATCCGATCATTTTTCGGTTATGTTTATTTAGAACCTTCTCTATCCGTTTGATAAAATAGCTTTGAAGCTCTTCGCCATCTGCAATTCCTTCCTTATCCATAAGACTCTTGCATTTGGAACATTCCATCCATCGAGACTTTGGACACTCATCACCGCCGATATGTATGTATTCGCTCGGAAATAAATCTATAACCTCAGCCAATACGTTTTCCATAAATTCAAAAGTCTTAGGAGTGCCAGGGCAATAAACGTCTTCTGATAAGCCCACACACCACGAAGCTCTTACATCAAAAGGTCCCCCAGTGCATGAAAGTTCAGGATAAGCGGCCATAGCTGCCAATGAATGTCCAGGAAATTCAATTTCAGGAATGATTGTTATATAATTTTCCTGAGCATACTCCACAATCTCTTTAATGTCTTCTTGTGTATAGAAACCTCCGTATTTATCACCATTCAATTCTGTACGCCAAGCGCCAATATCAGTAAGCTTGGGATATTTCTTTATTTCTATTCTCCAACCTTGACCTTCTGTTAGGTGCCAATGAAATTTATCCATCTTGTGCAAAGCGAGCATATCAATATACTTCTTAATGAACTCTTTACTCATAAAATGGCGTCCAACATCCAAGTGCAAGCCTCTGTAAGGAAATCGTGGCCAATCTTTTATATTTACATTGGGCAATAAATAAATATCACTGGTATTTCCGGACTTCTCAAAGGATGGAGGCAGTAATTGTCTGAGAGATTGGACTCCATAAAACACAGCTTTATCATCTCCTCCTTTGATGATAATTTGATTTTCAGCAATATTTAGAGTATACTGGGATGGTTTTAGGCTTTTGTCCAAAGTCAAAAATATTGCCCCTTTTGATGGTTCATTAGCTTCCTTCAAGTCAAAATTCACACCTGTGGCTGTATGTAAATAAGATCTTAGAAAATCAGCATTTGAGGTTTGGCTTTTTTCAAATATAATTCGAGTTGCTGAACTCAATTCAAAGTTTCCTTTTTTAATATCCAACGTTACCGGTTGCGGAATGATAGCAATGTTATTACTAAGTTCATCAACTTTGGTATGACAAGCTGAAAAAAGCCAAAAAAGAGATAATGAAAGCAAAATCTTTTTCATAGATAATGATAGGTATGTTATAAAAAAATATTGAAAATAATAGATATGTCTTTTTAATTACTTTAATATGAAGCAGTTATATTTTTCAACTAACTAAGAAAAATAAAAAAGTACTTCAATCAAGTAATATAATATAGCTAATATTTAACTAAGACATATCCCTTTAGAAAACTATGACATTAAACTCTTTATTAGTGAATATTGTAATGGATTATTATCCTAAAAAAAATCATAATCTTAAATTTTAGGTAATATAATACTTGTTGTGAGTGATTAACAAAAAATGAACTCTTTTCTGCATCCTTCCAAAAATACAAGGGAAAAACTAACAGTCTGCCTTTTCTCCCTAAAACATCACACATTAATTTGAATTCGTGAGTTCTCCCTGTGCGGAAACCCTATGCTTACAAAAAATCACCAACCCTTTCCTCCAAAACGGCAAGACTTTTCTTAATCTCCGCATATTCTCCGACGTCGTCTTATAGATCTAAAGAAATTTTCTAAAAACCACCAAGCCACAGCCGCTATTCCCGCCGATACAAAGCCTGCTATTTCTAATCTCCATTCAATAAGTTTAGCCTTATCCATTAGCATTTCCTTTGTCAAATTATTTGGCAATTTAGATATATTATGAAAAATCCTTCACGGTTTTCAGCTACACAATTAAACATAAACATATTTATAGAGCATAAAATTCTAAAACTATGAGCAAAAACGAACCTTAATAGCCTTATTCTATTTTTGTTAGATGCATATAGATCTTAGAGACTTTATATAATGCTTCAGTGATTTGCCAGGCTACTCCTACTATAACTTTAATCATCTAAAATTTATAACCGATACGATCAAGCCTTCTAGATTGCTTTGTTATATTATTTTCTTAAATAATATCAGAAAATAGGATCAACATATTTACTGAATTTTGGTTTTTGCATAGTAATTCATTCTTCATTATGCATAATTTCAATTTGTTTTATTCATATATGAATTTTGCTAAGCTCATGATTTTATTCGTTTGTTTTCAGATTCTTCCACTTACTTCTAATAGTCAAAGAATTAACATAAATATTGGAGGCGAAACGGGGACTGTAGATAGCGGAGTCGAAACTCCATTAGTTGAAAGTTATTCAAAAAATGGAAATAGCGCAGTGGAAGATGGTTCTGGACATTTTACAGCCAATGATTTGCATTATATTTCAGCTAAAGAAATTTCTTGGGCTAGGGAAGGAAATTATGCTTTGAAATTTTATGCTGATGGCAGTAACTTTCCTAATAATGACTATGCTTATCGTGTTGAATTGGCTACAAGCCCATCAAGCTTAGCTTTTTCTCCTGGCGATGAAAGGTATTATTCATTGAGCTTTTTCCCTCCTCAAGTGATTTGGGATAAGGTAACGCAATATTCAACGGTTATCTCCCAATGGAAACAATATGGAGGTGGTGATCCTAATGCGGAAATTCGTCTAAGTAATGAAGGTGATTATAAATTAACCATACGAAGTGTTCGTCATTGGAACAGTGAAGATGATGAAGGAGATTTATTCGGTTATGCAAAGCCAGATCAATGGAATGACCTAAAGTATTATGTCAAACATTCACAAGAAGCTGATGGTGCGATAAAAGTGTGGCTAAATGGAGAATTGGTTTATTCCTATATTGGTCCCACACTTTATAAGAATGAAAATGGCTATATTAAATTTGGGATGTATACCGAGATTCGGGATGAAAGAATTTTGTATTTTGATGGTATAAATATTACTGATTCAATATCTGTTTCTCAAGAAGAATGGGCTACTGATCAGCTGCATTTGCCTACTGTTGAAATATTGTCGCCAATTCAAAACGGACAATTAAGTTCTGGAAGTAAAATTACAATTACTGCCCAGGCTAGTGACCCTGGAGGAAATAAATTAGGCTCTTCAGGAAATATTGAAAAAGTTGATTTTTTTGTGAATAACAATTATTTAGGAGTTGATTCTATAAGCCCTTACAATATTGATTGGGCTCCTAACGATGGAGCTTATTCGTTACAAGCTATTGTCATGGATAGCGATAGCAATGTGGTTTCATCAGAAATAGTACCGATTTATGTGGGGGCTAAGCCTCCTGTAGTTTCAATTACGTCTCCAGTTCATTTGCGAAATTTTGACAACGTAGAAACTTTGACTATTAGGGCCGATGCCAGTGATATAGATGGCAGTGTTGCTCAAGTTGAATTTTTTGTAGGAAACAATTCTATTGGAATAGACACTTCAAGTCCTTATGCTATTAATTGGATACCAGCTGATACCGGCGCATACATATTGCGGGCTATAGCGACAGATTTAGACAACAAAAAATCATTGGCAGATTCAATTGGGATTACGTTTGGCGCAACTATAGATACCCTTCAAATAACTTCAATCCATGATGCAGCGCTGGATGACCAAAGCCCTAATTCTGTTGCCAATTATTCAAAAGTGGAAGTTTATTCCAATTCAACCAGAAAGGTAACTGGAATATTTAAATTTGATCTTTCTGATTCTCTGAGTACCCATGAAATAAGAGATGCTAAGTTTCGTGTGTATACAAATTCCTTAGATGATTCTCTTCAAGTATCTGCTTTTAAGGTGATCGGAGATCAGTGGGATGAGACTTCAGTAACTTTGAACAATGGTCCTCTTCGTGAAGAGAAAATCACAGAGATAAATATTAATCAGGAAAATCAATATTTTGACTTTGAAATTAAAGACTATATCATTGAAAAAATTACAGCAGGTGATCCTTATGTTACTATTTGGATCGAAGATGAGAATAGGGTTTTAAAACAAGCTCAATTTGACAGCCATAAGCGAAGCAACCCACCACAGTTGAAGCTTATTACCAGTGATATCACTGGTGCAGATATAATTGGTCGTAATAAACAAAATTGCAATGAAATACATTCAACAGATACTATTACAACTTGCGATAACTATACTTGGATTAATGGTATCACTTACACAGAAAGCAATAATACCGCAACATATACTTTGACAAGCTCCACAGGTTGCGATTCTGTCGTTATTCTCAATTTAACTATTGGAGAAGCTATTTCATCAACAGATATTATCACATCTTGCAATAGCTATACTTGGATTGATGGCCTTACTTACACAGAAAACAATAACACTGCAACACATACTTTGACAAGTTCCACAGGTTGTGATTCTGTTATAACTTTAGATTTATCAATGCTCTCATTGTCTATTGATGCATTTGATCCAACATGCCATAGTTATAATAATGGTGAAATTATCTTAAATGGTTTTCAAGAAGCTAATAAATTTCAATATAGTATCAACGGAGGTGACCGTTTTCATTCTTCATATATCTTTAAAGGTTTGTCTGATGGATTTTACGAAATTATAGTGAAAGATGATGATCAGTGTTTCGTATCTGACACATTATCACTAGTCGAACCAGAACCACTTGATGTGATCATTGATATATTATCAGATTCTCTATCAGCGAAAGTTAAAGGAGGCGTACCTCCATATACATTTTCATGGAATAATGGAATGAATGATACAGTGATTGCTATTACGGATATGGAAGATTATAGAGTTGTGGTTATGGATTCAAATGAGTGTATAAAAAGCGACTCCGCATTTGTTCCAATCACATCCATTGATGATCAAGAAATTAATCATCAAACAGTAATGATCAATTTATTTCCAAATCCAGTGCAGGTTAATGACAGGCTTCATTTTACAGTTGATAATGCTTATGAATCCTCTCGAAAAATAGATGTTTATATAGTTAATTCCATAGGCCAAAAAATTTATTCGACTACGACGACTTCAGATATGAATGGGTCTTTGTCACTTGTATTTGATTTGGAAGATAAGCTGAATTCTGGGATTTATCAGATATTTGGTGTTTCGGAGAAAAATATCGTAAGCAAGAAGTTGATTATTGAAAAATAACAATAATCGCTATGGATATTCCCTACGTGGTTGCCCTATAACCTTATCGAATTTATGACTCGTTTGCCAACTATCGTACAGAAGCAATTCATTACGTATCCCAAGCCATAAAGAAAACATTATCATTATTCAAATTTCGTATCCTTCGCGACCTTCTTTCCGTATTAAACCTACCCTATCCAGCGTTTCAACGCTGTAATTAAAACAAATGAAACCATACCCCAGTGTTTCAACACTGGGAGCAAACACAAACGACTATGCCCTCAGGATTCCATCAGAAGCTCATCAAAGAGCGAAATCAAGATATCATAAGAAACTCCAAAGGAAAGACCGCTTTAGCCATAGCAGCCGAAACAGGCCTATCCATCACGACTGTGCGACGTCATGCCGCTGAGATGGGCATCATGCTCGCTCCCGCTATCGAACGCAAAAAATACCGTAAAGCAAAACGAAATTGGTAATAGGTTTAAAGTTAGAAATGTAACATACATAATTAAGTGATTAACATTCTTTAATTATGTATGTATCTCCCAATTATCAACTCGAGTTGAAAATTCATCATTATATTTACATATTTATTCATATTTCATTAACTCGGGATAGAAATCATCTAAACTAAGAGGATCTTTATACTTATTCTTTTGCAATAACTTTAATTCCTGATACATAGATTTAATCCGTTCTTTGTGTTCTGGATTATGCGCAATATTATTCACTTCATATGGATCTATTTGCAAGTCAAATAATTTATAAATGCCCTTCTGAGGATATAATATCAATTTATATCCATTGGATCGAATCATACGCTGACGATTAATATAAGCTCCATAAATAGACTCATAGTTCTGAATACGATCACCTCGAATTAAAGGCATTACACTTCGGAAATCGATATCTTTTTGCTCTTCTCCATAAGCTAGTTCAAGGCTGGAAGCCATGGCGTCTTGTATGTATATATCATGGCTTATAAGCTTTCCTCTAGGAACATCAGGTCCTGTAAGTATAAATGGCGACCTAATGCTATGATCATACATATTCTGTTTTCCCATCAAGCCATGATTGCCAACGGCCAACCCATGATCCGCTGTGAAAAATATATATGTATTTTCAGCTTGTCCGGATTTATCCAACGCTTCTAATATCCTTCCGATCTGAGCATCCATATGCGTTATAATAGCATAATATTCTTGTCGATTTACTTTAATAGAATAAGGCGTTCTTGGATACGGCGCAAGCCTTTCATCTCTTAACTTCCTACCGCAAATAGTTTCTGCGTCTGGATACTCTTCTTGAAAACTACTTGGAACTGCAATGCTATCTAAAGGATACATATCCACATACTCTTGAGGAGATTGTCTAGGATCATGAGGAGCATTGAACCCCAAATACATGAAAAAAGGCTTTTTGGAATTGCTTTTATGATTCAAAATATATTCTTCTCCGATATCTCTTAACACTTCAGACCAGTGTTTTCCTCCCTGCCAAAATCCTCCAAATGTTGTGTCCGAAGGAGACCATAGGTCTTCTACTCCCAACTGAGGTCGATAATAGCCCTCGGCTGTTTGCTTGGGCATCCCTTTTTTCTCAAACTTGGCATGATCAAAAACTTCATCTGAAGTAACCCCTTTCACATGCCACTTGCCAGCAAAGTATGTTTCATAGCCTTGAGAAGACATGCGTTGAGACCATAACTGTTCTTTATCTCGCATCAACCCTGCTGTCGTGGGATCAACGCTTTTCTTTTTTAAATTTCCTTTAGAAGACTTCCATAAAAACAAGCCTGTATTGAACATGGATCTACTCGCTGTAGAAATAGCTCCATTCCATCCTCCCATATTGTATGCATGGGTAAATGTAGTTCCCGAACTCACCAATCGATCAAGATTAGGTGTATGTATCTCTGTATTTCCCAGCGAACGAACAGTCTCGTAGCATTGGTCATCAGCTAAGATAAAAAGTATATTTGGCTTTTGTTTCTCGATAGGGTGTTTATGCTCTTTTCCACCACAACTCTGTCCTGCAATGCATTGAGCGAAAATAGTAGTATAAATAACTCTGCTTTTCCAATTCATTTTAATTTTTTTTCATGCATAGACTGTACATATTCATAATTCTGCTTTTTCATAAAAAATCATGGCGACTTTATTCCGCCTGAAAGAATACTGCTAAAATCAATTTTATAATTAGGCTATTAATAATCATGACCAAGATCACTCTTAATACATGACTTCTGCCATTTCTCCAAAGCCTTTATCATGCGTTTTGCAATTTTAGGATTAGTCTTTATGATATCAATAGACTCATTCGGGTCAGCTACTATATCAAACAATTCATACTTTGAATCTTGTCTGTAGCGATAAAGCTTATACTCATTATCCATCCAAGCCACTTCTCCTCTAATCGACTGAAAACCAATTGGTTTTTCTCTATCCTCTCCACTACTATCAATATAGTCCATCATACTCACCCCATCAAGTGGATAAATAATCTTGCTCGACTTGATATTCAATATATCGCATATTGTTGGATAATAATCAAGCGTGCTCATGGGTGTATTGATCACCTTTCTTTCTTTAATTCGAGCTGGCCAAACCATTAACCCAGGCACTCTGACACCTCCTTCATGCAGACTCTTTTTCCTGCCTTTCAAGCCACTGGTTGTGCCTTGCCATCTATTGCTCATATCTCCATTGCCTGCGGGGCCATTGTCAGAGCAAAAATAAATAATGGTATTTTTATCAACTCCCAACTCACTCAACTTTTCTCGCAATCTTCCTACTTGCTCATCCATAGCAGTAAGTGTTCCGTAGAAGTGCTTTTGATCATCGCTAAGTCCTTTGCCTTCATACATGTCCAAATATTTTCCTCCCGTTAACACCGGCGTATGGCTTGCATGAAACCAAATCACTGAAAAAAATGGTTGTCTTTCATCCACAGATTGATCTATAAATGGAATGACTCTGTCCATGATAACTCTAGAGTCATCGCCTTCAAGATTATCCTTTACGATATTGCCTTCGATATCCCAATAATGTGTCCCGTAAAATTCTCCAATAGCTTTACCTTTCTTCGATTCCAATGCTGAAGGGTCCGGATTTTTCATGGGATCCCAAGTAGGTACTTTGGATTCTGTCACAAAACAGTCATCATAGCCATTTTCCCAAGGTGGAGAATACAAATAATCATTTCCTTCTTTGCCTCCTCTGTTAGCATCGCGTATGCTTTTTGTCAATGTTCCCAGATGCCATTTTCCAAAATGTCCAGTTCTATAACCATTATCCTTGAGCAGTTCCGCTAATGTATACTCCTCCTTTTTCAAGTATCCTCTGTTTGCATAGTATATTCCATAACGATAAGGATGCCTTCCTGTCAGACAACTAGCTCTCGTAGGAGATGATACAGGCGAAGATGCGTAAAATCTATTGAACAGAATTCCTTCCTCAGCCATTTGATCAAGACTGGGAGTTTTTAAGTATTCATGTCCATTATAACCTGTATCGCCCCAACCTTGGTCATCAGTCATGATAAGAATGATATTTGGCTTTTCATTCTCAGCTTGTGTTTCGACCTCGGCATGAACGGTGCTTACTCCCATCACCGCCATTAACACAGAATAACCAACCTTTCGAGTATATTTATTCATAATATCTGTAGATAAACCTTGAATCTTCTATAGATAAATCGTTTAAAAAACTATATACCATTAATATTAGACATTATTTAATCGCTTATACTCATATCCCATTGATATAATAAGTAAGTCCAAGCGTGAATATTCTAGTTTGCCTTTTGCTGTAATGCTCTTTGGCAAATAAATCCGTTTGAGTTATGCCTCTTTTATTCACCATATCAAAAATATCATTTGCGCTCGCATAAGTTTTAAGCTTTCTATTCATAAAAGTCTTTTGCAAGCTTACATTGATCGTGGCATAATCCTCTATATCTGAATTATTCGTCAACTTAGCGGAATGATACCGTACTAAAACAGAACATCTAAAACTTTTGCTAAATTTATATTGAATATTCGCCTTGAGGAAATAAAATAGTTGACTATTCGAGAAAGCAGATTCTCTATTCGGCATATTTTCATATGTAAATGATGCATCGCCTGAAAGCTTCAAATTGTTGATATCTCCTGATATATAGCTATTTACTCCTACCGCAGCTAGCCCATCTACATTTATATATGAGGTAATCGTAGTGTCGCCTGCTACCCATTGATTTGAAATAACGCTGTTAATGACTTTTCTGCCATACAAGCTAGCTTTCAAAGTTGTATGTTCTCCAACATTCAAGTATTCCAATTCAGCGAAATATGTCTGGGTATTCTTTAGGTCAGGATTCCCCTTTCGAACATTGAGAGGGTTTGAGTCATCAATAAAAGGATTAAGCTGTCTAGAGGATGGAGGACGAAATGTGTTGCGAAAAGTGAATGCAAAATTGCGTTTTTTTTTAAATTTATAAGCAAGCATCAGCCGAGTGTTCATATTGGAAAACGAGGTCTTAAATTCATTAAATAAATCTTCCTCAGGTATCCATTGGCAAATAACGTTTTCACCTCCTTTATAACGCAATCCAACCGAATAGTCAAATTTGTCCTTACGCGCGGAAAAATCCGCAAACAAGTCTGTCGCCAAGTATTTAGTGTCTGTGTCTTGATCTTTCGAAATGTTATGTATCCATTCCCTATCATTTGTTCGCTTTTGATTTAACGCCTTCTCCTCAGATAGTTTATAGTTAAATATTCCTCCCATTGTCAATAACATTTTATTCTCAAAAGAATGCTTGTATTTGGCATTAATAGTATGGTGCGATGATCTAATCCGCCTGTCTTGTTGTGAAGATCTTAATATATCTTTGCTAGAGTCTGGATAGGTATAATTATTCGTCTGGTACTGATGTTGGTCCATCGTGGCTATATTCCACTTATAGTTGACATTCAACACTCTTCCTTTTTTCTTGAACTTTCTTTTCCACCGTAAATCAGACACGACATTTCTTTTATCGCGATCCAGCATCGTATTTCCGTCATTGTCATATAGCCATGTTCTCTCTTCATTATAATCACTTATGATATTATAGTTATCATTTTCATTTAATACAGATGAAGGCGTATATCTTAAAAATGCGGATAATTCATTGTATTTGTCAAGAGTCAACTTCGTTCGAATTCCTGAGTTAATCGTTTTATTATCTATTTGTTGAGTCTTGTCTTGCTTTATATATCTTTCTCCAAAGTTAGTTCTATATGAGTCGAACTGTGACTTTTCTATAGACTTATTAAAATAAAACGAAGGGCTTAAAGTAAACTTGCCTTTTCTGTAAGTGCCTCCTGTATAAAGCTTTGCCCTGTAAGGACTGCTGACATTCATCCCTAATCGAATATTACTGCCTATTTTAGCGTCTTCTTTTAAAATAATATTCAATACAGGACCCGAAGAGGCGAATTCAACAGGAGGGTTGCTCATCATCTCAATTCGAGCAATTGATTCTTTGGGAATCTCCTGCATAGGGTTATCCATGCCAGAATCTTCACCATTGACCAATATCTTAACTTCAGTCCCTTGCAAGCTAATATTTCCATCAAAATCCAAATCAATTCCAGGAAGGTTTGATATGATTTGCTCTGTATCATCTCCCGAAGCATTCTCAGGGTTGAAACTCATCGCTCCTGGCGTAACCTGCACATCCAAAGCTTCCGCCTCGACAATAACTTCATCCAATATTGTCGATTGGGATTTGAGATAAATCTCTTTTAGACTAATTTGCCCTTCATCTATTTGTATACGGTTTCTAAATAGATCATATCCCACTGATTGTATGAAAAGTGTGAAGAACCCTGACTCAGGAAGCTTTAGAAGAAAGTTTCCATCCACATCAGAGTATGCGGAGCTAAGCAATCGAGTATCGTCATTTTCATCAAATACACCTATCGTTGCAAATGCAACCGGTTCATTGGAATCCACATCCAATAATCTGCCATTCACTATGCTTTGCGACATTGCATCATAAGAAAATAATTGAATAGCAAATAACAGCACCGCTATTGCTAACGGGCTGTTTTTGAATGTGTATGTATTCATATATTAAATGGGTTCTAACTTTACCTTTTCCAACAGATTTTTCAATTCAGCCACTTTTTCAGGATATTGATCCGCCAGATTATTTTGCTCTTGAATATCTGCTTTGATGTTATAAAGTTGAGCGCCTGAAGTTTCTGTCTTTGTCCACCCGCCGGACCCATCGCAATCTATAAGTTTCCAATAATCTTTTTGAATAGCGAAATCGCCATCATTTGAATGATAAACAATATAATCCTTTGTTTCTTCTGCATTTGAAGGATCTTTTATCACTTCATAAAAGCTTGTGCCGTCAGGTGAATCTTCATTATTTAATTTATATCCAACAATATCAGCAAATGTCGCCATCAAGTCAGTAATTGCAACAGTCTGATCTGCTACTTGATTTTTGCCTACAGATGAAGGCCATCGCAAAATAAAGGGAACACGATGCCCTCCTTCAAACAGATCCGTTTTTTGGCCGTTTAAGTGTGCATTTGTATAGTGTCCATGCGTCTCAATTATTGAAGTGAATTCCTTTTTCCACTTTCCATCAACCAACTCTTTGCTCTTCAATCGTTTGGTCATGCCTCCATTATCGCTTGAAACGATAAAAATAGTGTTTTCAATTTCGCCGGTCTCTTCCACTGCTTTCATTATTCTCCCAACAGTTTGATCCACTTGAACGACAAAATCTCCATAAATTCCAGCTTGAGAGCTACCAATGACTTCATCAACCGGAGCGTAAGGAGTATGGGGAGCTGTCAAAGGAAAATAAAGAAAATACGGATCATCAGATTTTGCGGATTCCAAAATGAATTTTTCCGCCCTATCCAACAATATTGGCATAACTTCCTTCTTTTTTTCATAAAATGAAGACTGAATAAAAGCTTTATTCCCCTTTTCCACAATTTTAGCCTCCAACGGAATCGTGTTTTCAATATAAACATCCGGATCCATATCCAAAGAAGCCGCCCACCAATAAGCTTCATCAAAACCATGATCTTCGGGACCTCCATGCACGGGCTTGTCAAGAGCTACATTTTCCAATTGCTCCTTAGTCAACTTCCGTGGAATATCATCCATAGGAAATACCGGCTTGGTCTCATCCTTAGCCTGCCAGCCAACCCCCAAGTGCCATTTTCCAACCATTCCTGTATAATAACCATTTGCTTGAAGCATCTCTGGCAATGTTGTCTTAGCGGTGTCAATCAACGGTTTGCTAAAACCATAAAGCACTCCCTCTTTAAGCCTTGTTCTCCAAGCATATTCCCCTGTAAGAAACGAATATCTTGAAGGCGTGGAGACCGAAGAACTCGTATGCGCATTTGTAAACCTAATCCCCTCGCTCGCCAGCGAATCCATATATGGAGTATGAACTTTATCACTCAAATCGTTGTAACATGACACATCTCCATAGCCAAGATCGTCAGCGAATATAAATACTATATTGGGTTTTTGTTGACTTTGAGAAGATGAAGTTTCCTTATCAGCTTGGCAAGCTGATGCCATCAACAAGCATGAAGAAGCGGCAAGCCATTTATTCAAAATATTAGAAGTCATATTCAATAGCTTAAATCATTAAAAAATAATGTTTATCACGAATTGTTTTATTGGTTACTAAACCATCCTCCTTTGTATTTCCTCCTGAGGAAAATAAAATGATATAAAAATCAATCGTAATAATGTCTAATAAAATGAAAAGTGCTCTGAAGTATCAGAACACTTTTTCATTTAGGTGTTATGATTATTTAACAGGTTCAATAGTAAATGAATACTGCAAGTCCTCGGCTTTTACTTTGTATTTGTCAAGCGGAGCTGCCAGACGCGACCAACTATCATCGCCACCAACTCCCATATGAAATCCATCCAAATTAAATGTAATATAACCACTCTCAGTATCCAATTGATAAGGGTGTTTCGCTGACTGCAAGGATTCTTGACTGTGAGGCCAAACGCTAACTTGCAAATTATGATCTGATGAAGTGAACTTCACTCCTTTGCCTTTTTTGTTTAAAAGCTTAAGCCACCTAACTTGAGTTCTGTTGGCATACTCTTGAGGTCGTTCATATGAATGGGCAAACTCACTTAAAGGCATTCTGTAATCCTCGATGACTGTTGATCGACATCTGTCAATATAATTTTCATAAGGTCCTGCCCCATACCATTCCACTATTTCAAACTCTTTCCCAACAGTTCCTTGCATGCCGAATTTAGGCAGTTCAGGAAGCTTTTTTTCAATATTCAGTTGGAGATCAACCGCTATTTTTCCAGAACTAAATATATGATACACCTTGTGTAGCTCGGCTTTTCCTTTAGCTATTTTTTGATGCGCTTTCACAATCCAGTGTCCCGTATTTACTTTTTCCTTTTCAATGACCACAGACTCTTTGGAACTATTCGCTATTGCTTTTTTCCATATTTTCAATTTCTTATCAGTTTGATAGCCTCCTTCATCGTTGTCTGTTGGCACTCTCCAAAAATTAGGTTTCAAAACACCATTGATAAGCGTATCGCCTTTATGAATATATGATTTGATGTTTCCATACTGATCAAAACCAACAGACACATCCTTTGACTCAAATGTCAAATTGTCCTCCTGCTCATTGATTTCAAAAGGAGACAAACCTTTTTCTTCTATGCTATCACTCTTCATTGACTTCAACAAAAATTGCTCATGAGCAATTTCATGTCCTTTGCTCGCCCAAGTCAAATCATCTTTAAGCAAAATTCTAACTGTCAAAAAATACTCTTTATCCTGCTTATACTTGATTGATGAGCAAGGTATATCTATCCATTCGCTTTCATTTGCTCTAAGATTAGGCAATGCGAATTCTCCTTTGCTTATTGCCTTTCCATTTTCCTTAACTGCCCAAACCATTTTAACATGTTCTAATGAGCGATGAAAATATCTGTTTTTCAGCCAAATTCTATTTTCCTTTTCCAACTTCATCTCAATAGGCTGAAAGATATACTTGCATTCCATAGCTCCGGCTTTTGGCGTTAAATCTGAATCGATAATTCCATTCAAGCAAAAGTTGGAGTCGTTGGGTTTGTCGCCAAAATCACCGCCATAGGCATAATAAGCTTCTCCCTTGGCTGTTTTTTGAAGGAGCCCTTGATCTCTCCAGTCCCACAAAAATCCGCCTATCAATCGTTTGTCTTTTCGAATAATATCCCAAAACTCACCCAAATTTCCAGTGGAATTTCCCATCGAGTGAGCATATTCGCTCATCATTATAGGTCGTCCTGATCGATCCTGCTTAGAAAGCTCCGTCAAATATTCAGGCCTAGGATAAAAACGGCTCAAAACATCCACATACTGAGGATCTGACGGGTTCCCCAAAATATGCTTAGTCGCTTTGCCGTATTCAGCGTCACCTCTTTCCACATGATCAGGATGGCGATGATCTCCCTGAGCGCCTTCATAATGAACCAAACGAGTTATGTCATAATCATGCACCCAACCCGCTGCCGCAGCATGATTTGGTCCGTCTCCTGACTCATTTCCCAATGACCAAACGATAATCGACGGATGGTTTTTGTCTCTTTCTACCATGCGCTGTATTCTGTCCTGCATCGCAAAACTCCATTCCGCTTGATTGGAAAAATAACTACCCAAGCCATGAGTTTCTATATTAGCTTCGTCAAAGACATACAAACCATATTCATCGCACAAATCCAAAAAATAAGGGTCATTAGGATAATGGCTGGTACGCACTGCATTAAAATTCAATCGCTTCAGCAATAACACCTCTTCAAGCATATCTTGCCTATTCACTGCTTTGCCTCTTACGGGGTGATGATCATGGCGGTTTACGCCATAAAGCAAGATAGGTCTTCCATTGATCAATAATTCGCCTTCAACTGATGTTTTAACTTCTCTGAAACCAATCTTTGTGCTTTTTGACTCTAAAAGATTTCCGTCTGCATCGGATAAATTCATGACTAATGTATAAAGATACGGAGTCTCGGCAGTCCAATGCTTAGGGTGTTGAACTTGCGCTTCCATCAAGCCAAATCTCACATTGTCCCTAAATGGGTGCTTTTCATTGACAATATCATTTATTCCAATTGCCAAGGACTCATTAAGCACGCTATCTTTGTTTTGATCAAATAACTGCGCTGTCAAAGTGTATCCTTCATAATCATAATCTTTTTGAGTATTGATTTTTGGTCTTAATTTCAATATTGCATGTTCATAATTTTGATCAAATTTGGTCTGAACAAAGAAATCCTGAATATGAGTTTTTGGCTCAGCATGTATAAATACCTCTCTATGAATACCGCTTAACCTCCAATGATCCTGATCTTCCAAATAACTTCCGTCTGACCAGCGATATACTTGTACCGAAACCGTGTTTTTTCCTTTATTTAAATAATTAGTTATTTCAAACTCAGCAGGCAATCTACTTCCTTGGCTATAGCCGACTTTCTTGCCATTGACCCAGACATAAAAGGCTGAACTCACACCTCCAAAGTGAAGTGTTGTCATCATGTCTCCCCAACTTTCGGGCAACTCAAACTCTTTCTGATACGATCCTACTGCATTTCCATTCGTATCTTCTTCAATATATGGCGGATTTGGCGCAAATGGATACACAAAATTTGTATAAATCGGCTGTCCATATCCTTCTAGCTCCCAGCTTGACGGCACTTGTATTTTGTCCCACTCGTTATGAATCTTTTTATAGAAAGCCTTTGGGGCTTTGCTCGGCTTAGACGCATATTTAAACAACCATTCACCATTGAGATAAACAACTCTCGCTTGTTCTCCACTCAATGCATCGGATGATCTGGAATAAGAATATTGAGTAGACCTTCCCTTCAGCTTATTTTGTCCGATAAGCTGTGGATTTTCCCAATCATTGCTTTGTCCATAGGCAAATGGAATAAGAAATGTGAGAATAAATATGTTAAAAAAATATTTATGCATGTTACTTCAAAAAAGATGTTCAAACTGATTATCTACTAATAAATCGTGACAATGCGATATTTCCCTTACAAAACACAAAAAAGAAAAAGACTGCCTAAATCCATAAGCAGTCTTTTAATAAATCCGTGATATAAATTTTAATTTATTACAATTGTGCGTTTATTCGAACTTCAACTATATGATAATAGCATCTTCTTTTTCCAGCAGCATCTCCCCAATATCTACCTACAAAAGCTACAGTAATCTTTTTGCCAATGTATTTGGATGGAATGTCTGTAACAATCGGAGTTACAGGCCTGCCTTTATAATTAGCATGGGCAGGATCAAAAAATACACCATTGTCGCAATTCTCCTCTAACATCACAGGGTAACCAATATCTTCCCAAGTAGCATTATTAGGATCACCGCCACTGGTTGGGTCATAATCCTCAGAAATACTAATGGTAAGACTAGTGGTCTCTGTTTGTCCTCCTTGTCCAACTGTTCCATTAGGTGGATAACTAATATATCCGGCATGCACAATTTCCGCAGATGATGCTCCAGCAGGTATCTCAAAGCGATCTGCATTAAATGCCCAAGAATTTGTTTCAACCTTGTCATTATTAAACAACATTATTCCATAACCATAAGTGCCATGCGGTTTTTCATCTGTAGTGGCCATAGGGTTAAATAAATGATCTTTAAGTATCCATGACTTCTTTGTTGCTCCAGCTCCAAAAGGATTCCACCCTTTGAAATTACCAAAGTTAACAGTATTGCCAGCATTCCCATTAGAAGAAAAGTCTGAATTAAATACTGTGATTTTCATACCTGGTGGTATAAACGTATTTACCGTGAAATTTGTGCTTGATTCTCCAGCAGGTGTATATGCATAAATCTCCAAATCATACTCTTGATTAATGCCATACTGCTGGTCTTTCAAAGCCAACTGTCCCTGTTCATTGATATCAAACATGTCAGCATGTTCTCCTTCTATACGATACAAAACAAAAGGCAACTGATCCGCTTTGATATCGACTATTGGCACATCGCTTAATTGACTTGGATCCACAGGCATCATGAATTCATTTAATTCTACTACCATTGTAGAATTTGGATACTCAATGCTATTCGGCTTTAGTCCGGTGATATTGACAATAGCGGTTGCGATCATCTTTTCTTTTTCATTTTTGATCACCTCTATTTTCAATTCATGATTACCCACACTCAACTGATTTCCTTCTGTCATTGTAATAACCCCAGAAGTATCACTTACACTTAATCCTGATACTCCAAGAGGGCTTATCATTCTAAAGAACAATTGCCCTGACTTAAACTCAGGATCAATTGATGGTGTGATTTCCTGAGCAGTTCCGGCTTCCTCAAATTCCAATATCGGATAAAAAACCTTATATGGGAAGTTTTCACTATATGCCATTAGTCCCAATGCATCTTCAAAAATCGTTTTCCCGTATTCATTTTCTACCTCTATGGCAAAGCTATAATTCCCCGAAGGAATTTCGTTGGCATCAGGCAAACTAATAACTCCTGATTCTGAGTCTATGTTAAAATCTGCCCCAGAATAACCGACTTTTTCTCCCTCTTGGGATAAAGAAACACCATTAATGGCAAAAGTAGATACACCGTCAGCCAACACTTCCGGCTTTACAGACTGCCATTCAGAGCCAACCTGCACATAGTTCTTATAATTTTGATACAATAAATTTTGAGGCGCGGATTCGGGAACCCTGTCCAATATCTCAATCTTATCATCATTACAAGCATATAAAAATGTCAATATGCTCAGTAACATTGCTATATTAAATAATTTTTGATTCATAACTTTCAGTTTATTCTGATAAAAAATAGGTTAGTTATGAGAAAAAGAATCCACTCAGGATTCTTTTAATTTATACTACCAAAGAGGATGTTGTTTGATATTCTTATTTAACATCATTTCATCTTGTGGAATTGGAAACACGACATGCTTTTTATCAACATTTTCTCCTGGCGTAGCCAAGAAAATATCATCATTCCCAAAGCCTAAAAATGGATTTGTTCTCATATAGTTGCTAAGATCACGCATTGTAGACTCTAACTTCCCCCAACGAACCAAATCAAACCTGCGATGTCCTTCATAACAAAGTTCTCTACTTCTTTCATCCATCAGTTCATTTCTTAAAATTTCCTTGTCAACGAAAATACCCTTTTCTGACAATTCGCTTTCTAGCGATTTTAATCCAGCGCGATTTCTAACTCTATCCAAATCCATAAGAGCGGAAGAAGGGCCATTAAGTTCGTTATTAGCTTCAGCGCGCATAAGCAATACATCTGAATACCTGAGCAAAGGAAAATTTATGCTTGTATGGCTTCGAAGTATAAAACCATTCTCCAAAAACTCAATACTTTCAATAGGCTCGCCATCCTCATACCCAATTACATTTGGTGATCCGCGTCGCCATTTTGCTGGATACCATCGAAGCGAATCTGTAATATACGTTGGATAATACTGAGGATTATTCGCTTCGCGATATCGAATCCACCAATCAGCGCAATTCCAATCGAAGCGACTGTCACTTTCTTGATCATATAACTCTGTATGCTTTACCGTCACAAAAGTAGCTCCGCTAGAACCTGCTTCATTTGTCCCTGACAAATTGGATTTTGGTCCGTTATACGTTCCAATATTTCCACCTAAATTTATATTGGAAGTAACATTAAACACGACTTCCCACATAGACTCTGTCTCGCTTTTGATCCCTTTGATTTGATTTAAAAATACTTCAGAATATTCAGGCAACAAGCTATGCACATTTTCAGCATCCACAGAATCGCAAGCGACAACAACCTGTCTATAACATTCATCTATGCCTACATTTCCTCCATTGGTACGAACACCTGCTAAATTCAAATATGCTCTTGCTAGCATGCCATATGCCACAGATTTGTTTCCTCTTCCCAAAGCACTCGCTTCACTAGGCAGCAATTTTGCTGCTTGTTTGAAGTCCGATAGTATAACATCATAGACTTCATTGGCTGGAGAGTTTGGCAAATTTCGTTGATCTAGATTTTCAGACAAATCGCCATAAGGTTCTGTACGAAGCGGAATATGCTCAAACATTCGAACCAAATTAAGATACAGTAAACCTCTAACCAAATAAGCATCTCCCAGCGAGGCATTTCTAGCTTCATCAGTCAAATCTTCAATAGGTCTGTCCAATGACAAATTATATATTACATCATTGCATCGGCTGATCCCGCTATAAGAAGTATTCCATATTCTTTTTAAATCCGGGTCAAATGAATCATATTCAAACTTCGTGATATTTTCATTTCTAGTATTAATGGATCTTAACAATTCATCAGTGCCAGTATTGATCCATACAGACATATTTCTCATGTAAAGCTCATTGACTTTATTATAAGCTCCTGCAACAGCCATATCAACATGCGAAACATCCTTGAAGAAATCTTTGTAATCATATTTATCCGAAGGATCTATATCCAGAAAATCATTGCAAGCACTAAAGCTGAGCACTCCCACAGCCAATAGTAATATTTTAAATAATCGTTTCATATTAAATTATTCAGATAAAAAAGTCCTAGAAATTCATGTTTACCCCAACCGTGTACGTTCTACTACGCGGATAAGCTGAATTATCAATCCCCTTATACATCGCACCATTCCTTATGGATACTTCCGGATCATAACCGCTGTACTTGGAAAATACCCAAAGATTATCAACAGTAGCCGAAACTCTCAGTGAATTAATATTCAACTTGCTTAGCAATGATTGAGGCAATTGATAGCCAAGCGTTATATTTTTTATTCTCAAATACGACCCATCTTCGATATAAGAAGAATTAAACATCTTGCCTGAATACAGCTGGTTCCACCTGTTATCTACACTTGGAACTTCAGCAGGTCCGTTTTGAATAGGATTTGATGGAGACCATCTATTTGCTGTCTCAGCAAGGTAATTGATATTCAAGCGTCCAAATTCAGGATGATAAAAATTTGTCATGTTTGCATTGTAAATATCATTACCATAGGAAAATGTCATAAACACGCTTAAGTCAAAGCCTTTATATCTAAAAGTATTATTGATACCTCCATAAAAATCCGGATTTGGATCACCTATTATTTGACGATCATTTTCCGTAATTACTCCGTCCCCGTCCAAATCTTTGTACTTCGGCATTCCTGGTTGAGGAGAATAGTTTGTCATTGATGTTTGAACACCTGGTACTCCTCTGGCTACTCTCAATTCTCCAGTGCTGGCATCATGGATGAAATCATCATTCTGATACAAACCATCAGCCACATACCCATAAAATACGCCAACAGGCTTTCCTATTTGCAATATATTGGTAGTACCCCATCCATCGGGATGGCCATTACTGTACTCTCTATAACTTTCTCCATCACTCAGTGATTTCAATTTATTTCTATTAAAAGAAATATTCATTGATGTTTCCCATGCAAAGTCAGAAGTCACCACATTAACAGTGTTCAAACTAAATTCAATACCCTTATTGGCTATTGATCCCATATTTTCAAAACTAGAAGTGAAACCTGTCGACGGAGATATTTGTGTCGACAACAAAACATTATCCGTTAACTTATAATATGCTTCAACATTGAACAAGATACGATTGTCAAGAAATCCTGACTCAAGCCCCACATTAAACTGAGATGTTGACTCCCATTTCAGCTGAGTATTTGACATAGCGTCCTGAGATGCGCCAGGAATATATTGACCATTGAAATAATAACCATCTCCTAGTCCGATTGTACGAAATCCTGCGGTATTGTTTACTCTATCGTTACCTGTAAGACCCCATCCAGCTTTCAATTTTAAGTCAGAAAATACATTCCAATTCTTCACAAATTGCTCATCTCCCGCTCTCCAAGCCAATGAAAATGATGGGAAGTAACCAAACTTGTTTTTTTCATTGAATTTCGACGAACCATCCGCACGCATAGTGAATGTCGCTAAATACTTGCTTTGATAATTATAGTTAATTCTACCAAAATAGGACATCAGCGCATTTTCAAGATAGCCTGATTGAGGTATTTGGGGCAAAGTACCTAGACCGATAGAGTTCCATCCAAAATCATCCGTAAGAAACTGATTTGATTTAACATAAAGTGTTGATCGATTATCAGTCTGAAAAGATACTCCCCCCAAAGCAGTCATCCTGTGTTTGTTTATCTTCAGTGTATAATTCAGAGTGTTTTCATTTGTAAACCTATATGCAGTTGCATTATTAATTGAGCCACTGATTCCGTCTGCAGATTTATCCGCTTTTTGAGTTCCCTTATTGTAGAACAAATAAGTTTGATCTTGATAATAATTATACCCCAAAGTAGACCTAAAAACCAAATTGTCTAAGATCTTATAATTCAAAAATCCACTAACCAAAATTTGACTTTTAGGTCTCTTTTGATCCGTATTATTAAGGTTTTTTACTGGGGAATACATATTTGCAGGCAGTTCATTAGGATCAAGTCCGCCATCTTCGTCCCATTCTTCATCATCTTCATCTCCAGGCCTAGGCAATGGTATCACTGGCCTATATTGAATAGCGCTTCTGATAATACCAGATGATTGAGACTCTGATACTCTTGGGCCTATATAGTTTGTATAAGTATAAGTTGTCTTCAAATTAACATCCAGTCTTTCATTAATCTTTTGATCCAACTTTAATGAACCGGTAACTCTTTGAAAAGATGTTCCAATCAATGTACCCTTTTGATCAGTCATACCCAATGAAGCATAGTATTTTGTCTGATCATTACCTCCATTCATCGTAATACTATAGTCTTGAAATGGAGCTGTTCTCATCACCGCATCTTGCCAGTCATAAGCCGGCATTCCAGCATAATCGCTTGGATCACCCCACCTATCCACAGTACCGTCTCCTTTTTTAGATATGATCTCTTTTTGCAAAGCGACAAAATCCGATGGACTCAATACATCATACCTTACACTATTTGGAATATGAGAAAACCCTACTTTTGAATTAAAAGATATGTTCTTCCCTTTAGTTCCTGATCGAGTAGTTATGATCACTACACCATTAGCTCCTCTAGCTCCATAAATGGCTGTAGCGGACGCATCTTTTAAGATGTCAATTTGAACAATATCCGCTTGAGGTATCGTTGTTACAATAGATGGATCATCGATTGGAATTCCATCAATAACAAACAATGGATCATTATTTCCTGTAATCGATGTCCCTCCTCGAATTTCAAATCTCATCGGCTCTCCTGGCCCTCCTTCTGGCGAAGTCAATTGCACACCTGCTATTCGCCCTTGTATAGCTTGGTCAAAAGATGTGGAAACTATATCGCCGATCTTTTCCATCTTGACGGTACCTACAGATCCAGTGACATCTCTTTGCTTCTGCTCTCCATATCCGATAACAACAATTTCATCAAGTTGCTCAACATTAAGTTGCATGCTTACATTTATCACACTTTGAGAGCCTACTTCTCTTGTTTCTTTTTCATAGCCCACAAAAGTAAATATCAATACATTGCTTTCACGAACATTTTCCAAAGTGTAATTGCCATTGTAATCTGTCAAAGTGCCCTCATCTGTTCCTTTGATTCTAATATTACAGCCTGGCAAACCCTCTCCATTTTCATCCAATACTGTTCCTGTTACTGTTCTAAGAGCTTGCGCCTGCACATCATTCGTTCCCATAATAAGTTGGAACATGCTTAACAGCACAAGAAAAGCTATCTTTATAACTATCTTTTTCTTTTTCATAATTTAAAAAATTTTGCTCCAATTATTTATTTCGCCCTTACAGTGCATTCATTTACAAATACACTTCGGTTCATAGATCCTTTGTCTTTATCAAGTTTTTCAGCGCGAATAGCCACACGGAATTTTGTAGACAAATACTTATTATCCAAGTCGGTTACAAATTGGTTAGCGTAAATCTCCGACTCTTTCACAGGTGTCCCTTTTTGTATATCATGGTAATAGAAATGAGGAACCGTCACATCTTCAATAATTTCCTCCCACTTACTCTCTTCTGGATTATCAGCATCATACTGATCAGCAGGAATGATAAAAACTCCAAAAAATTGATTGCTTGTGCTTGATCTCCATATATAATATCCATTAATAATCAACTGAGCTTTTTCATTATACTCTGTCAAATCAATTTCGTCGGTAACCAAATAGGACACTAATTCAACATCCCTGTTTAAAGTACGAATACCTATTGGATAGCATTCTCTCATCTCAACTTGAGATTGTCCATGCGTGACATCCATATCATAGCTTTCGGGATATCCATGCCAAGCATTATACCACCAACCTTGTTGGTAATTTGGAGCCGAATCTGGATCTTTTAATGTCGTCACATATTTCTCTGGCTCAACTGAATTATCAGAGTCGTCGACATCATCCGGCATATCATACACTTTTGTATATTTACCCAATACTGTATAAGACAGAGCGTTTCTCATTCCCAAGTCGCTGGCATTTGCCAATGCGGATTCAAGCGTATATATTTTTTTCAGGGCTTGGTCTCCAACTAATTCAATCTTGCAAGCATAAGGTTGCTGGGCTTCGCCTATAGGATTCGTAACATGCACTTCAAGTTCATAGCTTTTATAACCGGTATCGGATACTGATGCTTCGCTTTCATCAAAGCTAATTTCTCCTGTTGCCTCATCTATCGAAAATAGATTATTGTAATTATCCGTAAGCTTGAATGTATAAGGTCCTCCTCCTTTTAACTGAGGAGTTTCCGTGATGAAAAAATCACTTTCACTCAAGTATGCAGAATAATTATAAGGATAATAACTTATGCCTGAAGGTGCTTGAGGCATAGCGGTAAACCTGAATGCGCCTATAAAATCAGAGCTCCCTTCAGCGTTTGTCACTCTCACATCCACAGCATAATCCCCCGGAGATAATGGATTATAATTCTTCAAGATTATCTGGCCAGAGTTAGGCATGATCATAAATGCCTCTTGGTTGAACGATCCTCCGTTGGTAGCACTTCCTCCTATGATTTCAAAAGTGGCTCCAGCTTTTCCGACAAATACTGAAGGTTCACTGCTTTCATAATAATCACCGCAAAGATAATTATCAACCATCGTATACCTAAGGTCTTTAGGTATGCCAGCGTATACTTCCCAGTCATCTTTTTCATGATTGCATGAAAAGAGAAAGGACAGTGCTGCAATACCCAGAAGAAAGACTCCTCTAAAAGTAAATAGTAGATTTTTCATCAATAAGTCTCTTTATCTAAAAAAATATTTATTTGGAGAAAAAATATCACAAACTTCCCCCATTTAATCCGTAATCGACAAGAGACTCACATACCATTACAAGTATTTAAAAAAATAAGAATAAAAATTAGGCAAGATTAAAATATGAACTTGATTTTGAATATCAAATTCAAATAATGACAAATAAATTCTTGAATTTGATATGAAATTCACCCTTACAAGAAGTGATTAAAATAAAAATGCTTTAATTAGTATCACCACTATATTATCGGTTTACACCACTTTATTAAAATTAACCCATAAAAAAGGTGTTGTTATAGTTTTTAATAAAGTCTTATTAAAATTTTTCGATATATCATCATGAGCCAAACCGAAAATTACGTGTTATGAACCGAAAATTAGGTGGGGTTAAATATAAAGGTGAAGAATTTGCACCTTTATATTTAATTGAATTCGATGAAAACCATTTAACTATCTTGTCGATGCTTATTAAAAATTTTAAATACTTTATCTGTCACCACTTCTTGAGGCAATGCATCTGCCAAGTCTTTCAAGAATTCTAATTCCACTGCCAAGGCTTTATAATCAAATGCGACCTGACTCATGCTCTTCAAAAAACTGTCGCTAACCTGAAGCTCTTTAAGGATTCTCTCAATTTTGACGATATCTTCATTAGATTCTTTATTGGAATCGCCAAGCAAATCAATGACTTGTTTGTCCTGGTATACAAATCTGATTTTTTCAACTTTTCGCCATTTTTTCAAATACTCCACCTTCACATTTATATCCGTAAGCTCATTGATTTCTTGAATAGGCTTTTCTATCACAGATCTTTTAAATGAATCAAATCTCTTGTGCTTATGATCAGGGATGCTAAACATCTTGCGAAGATCTTCTACAGGATAATCCACATGATCATACTCTCCATGGCCTATTTTCAAAAGCTCGTATAATCGAAGAGAATATGCCCCTTTAAGCTTAAAAATCAATTTAGCCTTAAGCAATGTAAACCTTTTCTTCAGCATCACAACTTCGGAAAACACACTTGTTCCAAATCTATACCTTATAATAGGTTGATAATCAATTCCTCTAAAACTATCAAAAAGCGTTTTATACTCCCATGCCCCGTCATTTTCAACTTCAATTCTATACCCAGTAAGCTTTC
Source organism: Aureibacter tunicatorum (assembly GCF_036492635.1). Taxonomy (GTDB): domain Bacteria; phylum Bacteroidota; class Bacteroidia; order Cytophagales; family Cyclobacteriaceae; genus Aureibacter; species Aureibacter tunicatorum. The sequence goes on along the minus strand of NZ_AP025309.1, from coordinate 6,644 downwards.
TCGCCGCTTGTTTGTATGCGCGATAATCATTTTTCAAATCGCAAATCTCAGACAAATCTATCACACCTTCTATCGTGCTTTCATCATTATCATTTACCTGTGAAAGAGCAGCCATAAACAACCGTTGTTGTTGCAATGTCATTCCATGCGAGGCTTTTATTAATTGATTGGGCTTCTTGATTTCTTTCTTCATACACTCTTAAATCGGTAATGAACACTTTTTTCAGTAATATAATAAAAATACGTGTATTGAAATCAAAAAAGTATGATTTTTATCATTATTCATATGAATATAAGAAATAGAAACACGTAATAGAGTTAATAAAACAAAAAAAGTGGTTCTATACCGTAAATAAAGTGTGGTTATACTGAAATAATCATGGCATTAACCGTAAATTAGGTGTGATTATAAAATTTAAACTTAACTCTTGCTGCAATTTTTTCAATTGCTTCACTAATCACGTAAATATAATATTGACAAAGACATTTAGTATATATTTTCAAGACATCAAATATGCTAATATGCATAGAATTTAACCGATTTACTCCAATTTCATGCTATAAAAAAGCTCAAAATCATAACCAGTAAATTATTAAATATCATTTTTAAGAATCACTCGTTTACACCGTAATTCATGTGGGATAATCAAGATGATTAAGTGGGACGACACCGTAAATCATGTGGGATAAACCGTAAATTATGTGAAAAAAAAGGCTCTATTTATTTGATTATCAAATAAATAGAGCCCTATAATATTATATAATAATAAATAAAAACAAACAATAAACTCTTCGAGTTATGTTGTTTCTCTTTTTATTTATTTTTTAAATATTTTATCAACTCATCAAATGAAGTCGATAGCTTATTTAATTGCTTTTCTGAAGGCTTAGATTCATTATCAAGTTCAGTAAGTAAAACTTTAAAAGCGGTCAACTTATTTTCAGAATGGTTAAATGATTTTACCGATTTAGTTTTATCAGAACTTTTAATAAAATTCTCAAATTCATCTTCATTGGATTTTTCAAAATCAATAAGATCTTTTTTTCGAACTTTAATTCTGCCGGATAATATATTTGATTTCAATTCAGGATTCGTAACACCAACTTTATCAAGCGCTTTTTGAAATTTATGATCTTCAAAAATCGTTCGCGAAGATACTCCTGTACGTTGAGCGATATGGTCAACAGTTTTCCCTTTTTTTAAAGGTGCAGATTCTGCATCTTTATTTTTACTTGCATTCGCACTGCCCTCTTGAGCACCCTGAGCTAGTTTTTTTGTGTCGTATAATAAACCACGTAAATAACTAGCTTGTGATGGTGATAAGTTTCGACGACCTAATTGATTATTGATCATCCAATCTTTTACTAAATTAAGATTCTCAAATTCTAGTCGTTTTACTGACCAAGAAACCTTTTCTGAACCGATTTCTTGCACGCATCGATACCGGTTGTGACCGTCAACAATAGTATATTTATTTTCTTCATACTCCCAAATCAAAATCGGTTCTCGAACGCCTTCTTTGGAAATATTTGATTTTAATTGGTCAAATTCATCCGGTAATAATGGAGGAATCAAATCACGAAGTTCAGGCAGGATATTAATATTCTGCTTCATTTCATTGATGACAGACATTCCTCCGGAGCTTCTGCGCGTATTTATGACGGAAAATGATTTTTTAGCCATGGTTGCTGATTTCTTTTGCTAAGTCATGATAATCTTGAGCGGCGATGCTTTTGGGACTATGAGTGAAAATATCCGTGCATAAAGCTGCAGCTTCTTGAAGAGAAACGGACCTATGAATGACCGTTTTGTATATTGGTATGTCTTTTCCAAAGAGCGTTGAAACTTGATCTTTGATATCTCTTTGAATAGCAAGTCGCTTGTCTACCATTGTGAAAACTATGCCGGCGACATTCAACTCATGGTTGATATCCTGCTTGATTTCTTCCACTACATCCAAAACTCTATCCAATCCGTTGCTGGCAAGGTAAGTCGGCTCCACAGTTATGATCAGATCATTGCTCGCAACCATTGCATTTTGCGTAAGTACATTCAAGCTTGGAGGGCAATCAATCAATACATAATCAAACTCCTTGGTGTTTATAATTGAAGAAATTGATCTCTTTAATCGATAAACACCATTAGCTTTCATCGCAAGTGCTAACTCTGCGTCCACCAATTCAAGGTTTGAAGGTGAAATGTAAAGGTTTTCTGAGACAAAAATAGCTGGAAGCTTGTTTTCATCAAGTATCGCATCCACTACTTGCACCTCAGGTGTATGAATATTGCAAATCTGAGATAAATTTCCCTGTGGATCCATATCGATCATGAGTACTTTTGACGAGTTTTGAGCAAGGGCTTTGCCTAGATTGAGTGTAGTCGTTGTTTTGCCTACGCCTCCTTTATGATTGATGATAGATATTACTTTTGCCATGAAACAAATATAAGTTATAGAAAAATGTTTTTAATGTTTTCGCAAAGGTTAATGCAAAAGATGTTTGTTCTTTTAGCTCACTTTTTACGCTAGATAAAAATATTGTTAAGTATGCATGAATCTAATATAATCTAAAATTGATTTATAAATGAATTTAGAATGGAATTAAAAACCATTTGAAAGCCGTTTATTTATTTTCAGTCAATTTGATTTTTATATGGAGCAAGTATCTTGCTAAGACAAATAATAAAAAATATTGAGAAAAATGTCAGGGAAATTAAAGGCATAGACGATCAGAGAGTAACAGAAAGACTTATTTTTTAGAATTTTTTGAATTCAGCTAATATGTGTTTCTGATGAATATGTAATTTTTTAGATCAGTAGCATATGAAATTTTTACAGGATAAATTAATGTTTTATTCATTGGCCACTTTGACTGTCTCAGCTTGCCAGGTCAATGATAAGCATTCTGAAGAAGATATATCTATCAAGCCAAATATTGTCTATATCTATGCCGATGACATGGGAATAGGAGACATATCAGCGCTTAATCCGATAAGCCAAAAAATCAAAACTCCGGCAATGGATCAATTAGTGAATGAAGGCTTGTGTTTTTCTGATGCCCATTCATCTTCAGGAGTTTCGACTCCCGCTCGTTATAGCCTGTTAACGGGCAGATACAGTTGGAGAACAAGCAAAAAAAGAGGCGTATTGGGTGGTTTGTCCTATCCTATGCTTGCTGAAGGAAGAAAAACAGTAGCAAGTCTATTGCAAGAAAATGGTTATGAGACCGCAATGATTGGAAAGTGGCATCTAGGAGCTCAATGGGGCGTTAAGGATCAATTTGAAAAGGATGTCGCTGATCGAAATATGAAGTTAGGTGATCGATTCAATATTGAAGAGATTGATTTTTCAAAAGAAGTGAAAGGAGGCCCGGAGGAGCATGGTTTTGATTACGCGTATTGGCATGTTGGCTCATTGGATATGCCTCCTTATTGCTTCATTGAAGACAAAATTGTCTCGGATCAAGAGTTTGAATATTTTGAAGGGGTGGAAACGATGTTTGCCCGAAAAGGGTTGAAATCAAAATCTTTTGATTTTCAACAGGTTATGCCTGATTTAACCAAGAGAGCATCCAATTACATTAGTGAAAAAGCAAAAACAGGCAAACCATTTTTCTTATATCTTCCTCTTACTGCTCCGCACACACCATATGTGCCAACAGACGATAAGATAGGACGCACGGAAGCGGGAATTTATGGAGATTTTGTTCTCGATGTGGATGAAGTGGTGGACAGAGTATTGGCTGTATTGAAAGAACAAGGGATTGATGAAAATACTATGATTGTATTGTCAAGCGATAATGGAGCTCAAAAACATAGAGGAAAAAATAAACCAAATATAATCGAACTGCATGGACACTATACAAATGCAGGATTGTATGGGGAAAAAAGAGACGTGTATGAAGGAGGCCATCGCGTGCCATATGTTGTGAGATGGCCAAAGATGATCAAAGAGCCGCGAGTTTACGAACATATGATTGGGCAAATGGATTTAATGGCGACATGCGCTGAAATGCTAAATGTAGATTTGACCGATGACATGGGAGAAGATAGTTTTAGCTATTGGAATGTGTTAAAGGATTCGGCTTTCACACAGCCAGTGCGAGATAATTTGATTAACCATTCAGCGAAAGGCCAGTTCGCTCTGCGCCAAGGGAATTGGAAATATATTGATGGCCAAGGCTCTGGAGGGTGGACGAGTAATGACACTCCTGATCAACAGCTTTATAACTTGCACGAAGATTTATACGAACAAGAGGAATTAAGTGAAAAGTACCCTGATCGTATGAACAGCATGAAACAAGAGCTTGAGAAAATAAAATCCGCTAAAGGTTCAAGGTTAATGTAGAGTTTCAATATCCATTCATAATGACTAACCGTACCAGTTATAATTTACCAAGAACTGAGATTAAATGAATTAATGTCATTTTTTGTAAGCCTTTAACTTATTATTTTACTGGTGCGGTTTTTTCAAGGTTCGCGCAATGAAGTGATTTTTTAAGTTCAAATTAGTAGGGGTATGAGTACTTTAAATTTTTTAGAGACAGAAGAGAGGATAAACAAGAAAAAGCATTTTAATGTGCTGGCAAAAACGATAGGTCCAGTTTGCAATTTGGATTGTGATTATTGTTATTATCTTGAAAAAGAAAATATTTATGCGGAGAACAAAAAGGCTGTTCAGTTTAAGATGCCGGAAAGCACTCTAGAGCTCTATATCAAAAAATATTTAGAGGATCAGCCTGCTGAAGCTAAAGAAGTGCTTTTTACATGGCATGGAGGTGAGCCTACCTTGATGGGCTTGGCTTATTATGAACGCATAGTTGAATTGCAAAATAAGCATAACAAGGCATCAAAGAAAATATCTAATTCTTTGCAGACAAATGGGGTGTTAATCAATGACAATTGGGCAAGATTCTTTGCCAAGGAAAATTGGCTGATTGGCCTATCAATAGATGGTCCCGAGGATTTGCATAATGCTTACAGGCCAAACAAAGGAGGCAAAGGCTCTTTTTCCAAGGTCATGAATGCGGTCAATTTATTTAAAAAGCATGAAGTAAGGTTCAATACATTGACAGTAATTCACGACAAGAATGTAAAGCATCCGAAAAGAGTCTATGAATTTTTAAAAGGTATTGGCAGTTCTTTTTTACAGTTTTTGCCTGTGCAAGAGCAGATAGCTGAGGATGAGAATGAGACATTGCCTTTAGTTCATCAAAAATATAAGAAGAAGACTTATATCACTAAAGAAAGTGTTGCTCCTGTTGATTATGGCAATTTTTTGATTGGAGTTTTTGATTTATGGCTGGAAAGAGATGTCGGGTCGGTATTTGTTCAGCATTTTGATTTGGCTCTGGAGGCATGGTGTGGCTATAATCCAAATATGTGTGTGTTTGCAAAGCATTGTGGAGATGCTTTGGCTATTGAACATAATGGAGATGTCTATAGTTGCGATCATTTTGTTTATCCTGAATACAAGTTAGGAAATGTTAACGATTCAAGCTTTCAGAGTTTACTAAAGTTGCCAGCTCAGGAGCGTTTTGGCTATGACAAGTATAATTCACTTCCCTTGCAATGCAGAGAGTGTGAGTTTAGATTCGCTTGTAATGGAGAATGTCCAAAGAATAGATTTGGAGTTGTCAAGAATGGAGAAAAGGTAGCTTATTTATGCGAAGCTTATCGGATGTATTTTACACATATTTCTCCTTATATGGAGGTGATGAAAAAGTTGTTGGATATGCAGAGGCCTCCGGCTGATATTATGGATTTGATCGCCAAGCGAAAAAAAGAAGAAAAGCGAAAGAAAAAAATAGAAAAGAAATTGAAAAGATTATCGAACAGGTAAGAATAAAAGATAAAGTGTCGGTTAATGAGAAATGCATTGATGATTTGCTTCAATGTGTTTCTCTTATATATTCGATAAATAAGTGGAGTAGTTTTAAGATGCAGAATAAATTATTTCGACTAAACGAATCTAGAGATCTAGCTTATTAATGATCTATATAGACATCGGTAAAATTGGTTTTTCTCCACTGCTTTTCCTTTAAAGGATACGTATTGATTGTTAATCAAATAAACAGTAAGAAACTAACCGTGAAAATGTCGAATAGAATTTTAACATCTAGGGAATTAGAATATTATGATATGAAATTATAATGCAATGGTTAAAGATTAAAATCAAATTATCTTTCAGGTTTTATTTAGCCTTTTTGAGTGTTGTTTTTATTCATCAGAATGGGGTATCTCAAATAAAAAACCAATATCGCCTGTATTATTTCGGCGATTTTCCAGCTCAGAAAAAGTCTAGTTTCTCTTTTGGCTCAGGAGTACATTCCATGCCAAGCGATCAATGGTTAAGAATGGAAATGAGGACAATGCATGAGTTTTCTCTGACGTCTAATTTGAAATTTGGCTTAGGCCAGAGAAGCAATTTTTCTAGACAAGAAGGTGGCTTTAAACGTTATGAGCTAAGGCCGTTTCAAAATTTGACATACACCCAAAATTTAGGAGATGGTTGGAAATTCATACATCGTTTAATGATGGAAGAGAGGGCTTTTATTGACAAAGGAGAAGAAAATACGCTTCATGGTAGGTTGCGTTATCGACTTGATGCAAATATCAGTCTGTCAAGTATGAAGAAATTTTATTT